>JBAUGC010000031.1:0-5255 GCA_049679485.1 Xanthobacteraceae bacterium | reverse complement strand
CGCCTGGCATGGAGCCGCTGTCGGTGATGGAACGCAGATAAGACTGATTAGGAGAATTGCGAGGTCTACTTTTTAGAAAGAATGCCAGGAATTAGGACGGTGGGATCCACGACTTTCCAATTCCGCTGTTGATGTGGTGGACGGTGCCCGCTCCCGACAACGAGCTCCGATAGGGTGATCGTTGTCAACGAATCACATCAGGGAGCGGTCGCCATGCAAGTTACCACGATCGGTTTGGATATCGCCAAGAACGTGTTCCAGGTTCACGGCATCGACGCCAGCGAGACGTTCGTCGTTCGGAAGCAACTGCGGCGCAGCCAGGTACTGGCATTCTTCAAGGCGCTGCCACCTTGCCTGGTTTCGCTGATGTTACACCTCGAAGGCGATGACTGGTCCGCGTCAGCGATGCTCGCCGCAATATTTCGGCGATCAGTGCCGGCTCACTGTGATCTTTCACAGTAAAGCTCGAAACTTCTCACAGTGGACCGCGACGGGTAGCAGCGCTATCGCAACGACTTCGGTATTCCGCCAAACGCACTCGGACAGGTCTTTCGGTGGCGCGCACGAAGCAATTAAATGGTGCCGCAATAGCAACGACTCTCGCGGGGTTGGCTCTCGCAGCCCTCGTTTATGTCTTTTTACTACCCCAACACGAGCGGAATTCCTCGCCTGCGCTTGCGACGACGAGCGCGTGCGCGCAAGCCGCCCGGCAAGTTCAAGTTAGAGGCCCGTCATGCTGAAGGGCATCGTTGCATTCGGCCTCACCCGGCGCGCGATCGTGCTTTTGGGCCTCTTGGTCTTTATAGCGGCCGGCGTGATTGCCTTTAGCAGACTGAACATCGAAGCCTATCCCAATCCGGCGCCGGTCATTCTTGAGATTACCGCGCAGGCGCCCGGTCTCTCGGCCGAGGAGATGGAGCGCTACTACACGATACCGATGGAAGTCGGCCTCTATATCACGCCCGGTGTGCAGAACATCCGTTCAACATCGTTCTACGGCCTGTCCTTCGTTCGCGTCACTTTCAAATACGGCATCGACTATTATTTTGCGTTCACGCAGACGCAGCTGATGTTGCAGCAAAACGTCAGCCTGCCGGGCGGCCAGTCGCCGGTCATCCAGCAGTCGAGCCTGGTAGGCGAGGTGTTGCGCTATCAGATAACCGGCCCTCCGCACTTCGGGCTGACAAACCTGCGTACTGTGCAGGACTGGATCGTGACGCGGCGGCTTTTTACCGTGCCGGGCGTCGTGGCGGTGAATTCCTGGGGCGGCGCGACCAAACAGTACGACGTCGACGTCGATCTGCACAGGCTTGATGCCTACAATGTCACACTGCCGCAAGTCATCGCCGCGCTGGGCAACGCCAACAACAATGTTGGTGGCCGCGAGATCACTGTCGGTCAGCAATCCGTGAATATCCGCGGTATCGGCCTGATGGACTCGGGCGGCAATGTCGATTTGACGCAAGGCTGGCACGTCAACGACATCGAGAACGTCGTGCTCGCTCAGGTCAATGGCGTTCCGGTCCAGGTCAAGGACGTGGCCAAGGTCTCGATCGGTCACGTACCCCGGCTCGGCATCGCCGGAAAGGATCACGACAGCGACGTAGCCTTGGCGATTGTCGTGATGGGCCGGGTTTATCACACCAACGACGTCATCCCGCTTATCAAGGCGAAGATCGACCAGATCAACAGGGACGGCACGTTGCCGCCTGGGGTCAAGCTGGTTCCGTACTACGACCGCTCGACGCTGGTATCGGCCACGACCCATACGGTTCTGCACAATCTCATCTTCGGTTGCATCCTGGTATTCATCATTCAATGGGTCTTCCTCGGTAATCTGCGCAGCGCCATCATTGTCGGCATTAACATCCCGTTCGCGCTGTTCTTCGCAGTCATCGTCATGGTGCTGATGGGGCAGGACGCCAACCTGCTCTCCGTCGGCGCCGTCGATTTCGGAATCATCGTCGATTCAGCGGTGATTCTGATCGAGAATATTTTCAGGAACTTTCAGAGTCCCGGAGAACGGCAGAGCCTGTTGCAGCACCTCGCGGAAGGTCGATTCGGCGCCGACCCGACCCGATCCGCCGGTACAACCGCCGCTCCGCATTGGACCGATCGGCTGCGGCTCATTCTTGCCAGCGCCCTGCAGGTCGATATCTTATTCTCCGCACTGATCACGGTGGCTGCTTTCGTGCCGCTGTTCACCATGCAGGGGGTCGAAGGTCAGATTTTCAGCCCGATGGCGCGAACCTACGGTCTGGCGCTGTTTGGCGCATTAGCGTCGACTTTCACGGTCACGCCGGTCCTAGCCTCCTTCCTTTTGCCCGAGCACGTGGAGGAGACCGAGACGATCGTCGTGCGCGTGTTGCGTCGGATTTATGTTCCGACGTTGCACTGGTCGCTGAGCCACCGCAAAGTCATGGTGGTGATTGCGGGGGCCTTTCTCGCCATCGTCGGCATATTGCTGACGCGCCTGGGCAGTGAGTTCCTCCCGGCTCTTGAAGAAGGCAATCTGTGGATACGGGCGTCAATGCCGCCGACGATCGGCCTGGAAGCAGGCGAACCGGCGACGGCGAAGATGCGCGAAATTCTGCTCCGTCATTCTGAAGTTATCACCGCCGTGTCACAACACGGCAGACCGGACGACGGCAGCGACGCGTCGCCGTTTTCGAACGTCGAGCTGTTCGTACCGTTAAAGCCGTTCGATGAATGGCCGACGGGACTCACCAAGGATATACTGATCGCGCAGCTGCAGAAGGAGTTCAGCGACGAACTGCCGGGCATCGACTTCAACTTCTCCCAATACATCCAGGACAATATCGAAGAGGCGCTTTCCGGCGTGAAAGGCGCCAACTCGGTCAAAATCATCGGCCGCGATTTGCCGACGATTGAGCGGCTCGCCGCGGAGATCATGCAGCAAATGCGGCAGGTGAGGGGTATCGCCGATCTTGGAATTTTCCACGTGCTTGGCCAGCCGAACCTCAATATCAAGGTCAATCGCGCCAAGGCCGCTCGCTACGGCCTCAACACCGGCGACGTTAATACCGTGGTGCAAGCGGCGCTTGGCGGAACTACGGCCACGACGCTGCTTGAAGGCGACCGGCAATTCAACGTCGTCGTTCGGCTGCCGCCCGAATATCGCTCCACCCTTGAAGCCGCCAGCCGTATCAAAGTGAGTTTTCAGACGTCGAACGGGACTAACGCCTATATTCCGTTGACCGAGCTCGCCGATATCTCGCTCGATACCGGTGCGTCTTATATCTATCACGAGTCCGGAGAGCGCTACATTCCGGTTAAATTCAGCGTCCGCTACCGCGATCTGGCCGGCGCCGTCGAGGAAGCGCAAAGACGAATCGATAAAAACGTCAAGTTGCCGCCGGGCTATCGCATCGTTTGGGCCGGCGAATTCGAGGATTTGCGGAAAGCACAAGCGCGGCTTGCCGTCATCGTCCCCATCAGCCTGCTTTTGATCCTGGTGCTGCTTTACGGCCTGTTCAATTCGCTGCGCGACAGCTTGATGGTGCTTTCCGGGATACCATTCGCGGCCGGCGGCGGCGTCCTGGCGCTCTATTTCTCCGGATTGAACTTCAGCATCTCGGCGGCAGTCGGCTTCGTGTCGCTGTTCGGCGTGTCGGTGATGAACGGCATTCTGATCATGACCTATTATAATGAAACCCGAGCGGCCGGGGTCGGAACCATGGACGCCATGTTCCATGCCGCCTCGCAACGGATGCGGCCGATGCTGATGACAGCGCTTTCAGCCTGTATCGGCTTGCTGCCGGCGGCAGTTTCTACGGGCATCGGCAGTCAGGTGCAGCGGCCGCTTGCTACCGTCGTGGTCGGCGGTATGTTCATCGGGCCGATTATTCTCCTCGTGGTCGTGCCGGCGCTGCTGATGATGTTCCTTGGGCAGGAGCACGCATCGCACGCATCGCCTGATGCAAGTCAGCTGACGCCGGCGGAATGATGATCAGCATACGCGCCGCCACATCGTTGCTGGCCAGCCTCTTAGCCATGCTCTTCGTGACATGGTTCGTCCTAGATCATGGGCGAGCGCCATTGGCGGGGCAAAAAACAATTCCGGCGTAATTACCGGAAGCCGATTTTGGCCGAGCGGTCCATGTGCACCAACGCCGCAACGCTATCCGTAACGGCCGCCAGCCTTGAGATTTATTTCGTGATCAAAGGGTTCGGCTACGGCCGCGTCGATGTCCCCATAGCCAACTGTTACCACTCTAGGGGGGCTTTGACGGAGATCAAATGCGGTCGGGAGCATCATGGTTCGATCAATCCGCTTGCCGCGGCTTTGAACGCGGCCTCGGCTCGTGTCGCCGCACCTAGCTTGGTCCGGGCATTATCTATGTGAAAATCAACAGTGCGTTTGGCTATGCGCAGCTTGAGAGCAACTTCATCGGACGTCTTGCCACGCGACACCCAGGTCAAAACTTCGACCTCGCGCTTGTTCAGCTTCACAATCTTCGGCAATCGCTTGGTGCGTGCGATGCCTACAAGTCGTGCATTAATTATGAAGAAAAGCCGGTCGAAATCGATTGGTTTGGTGACGTAGTCGTCGGCACCCAGGCGCCGACCCTTGAGTTCGCTTTCGCGATCGGCGAGCGCAGTCAGAAATACGAAGGGTATCCGCCCAAGCCGAGGAGCGATCTCATTCAATCGCTCCAGCACTTCGAAGCCAGTCATGGTTGGCATGCTGACGTCGCATAAGATTATGTCTGGCGCGCTCCTTAGAACGGCCAGGAGGCCTTCTTGGCCGCTGTGGGCAAGACTGACCTCGAAACCGCGATCCACCAATTCTTCGGCGATCAGGCCAGCAGTCTCCCGATCATCTTCGATGCAAAGGACTTTGCTGTAAGCATGCGCCATGCGGCCCGACTCCGGAGCAGATGGCATCGCCCACGCGACTCGAGAAGCCACCATAAGCCGCAAGTTAATGACATGACGTACTCCCGATAAACTGTCATCAGTCGCACTGGATCATGTGATTAATGACAGGTAACGGCCTAGCCTGGGTAAGAGCAATTTTTGCGGCGATTTCGATGACTCGATGGATTATGTCACCATCAGGCCAACTTGATCACGATAATCGGTCTTGAGGGTGATGTCTCTTGTTGGCCGATTTTGTTGAAGAAGTCGGCAAATAATTTGAGATTAATCAACCCGGCCAATCGAAGGCCCCCGATTGCGAGTCGCTGAGGCTCTTAGGCTGGGTGAGGGCTTGGCATCGGTATCAGCTTCGC
>JBAUGC010000030.1:0-8074 GCA_049679485.1 Xanthobacteraceae bacterium | reverse complement strand
GTACGCGGCCGCTAGCTAGGCTTTGCCGCGGTCGCCATCTCAGGCGACTGAGTTCAATGCGCTTGCAAGGCGCAACCCGCACAGATCCCGGCGGGCGCTGCTAACGCACCGGGCTCCTCCCTCGGGTCGGACGTTGGGCGATGAGCAGTGTTTGATACGCTCGTCGCTCGACGTACAGCCGTCATTCGGATCGACGTGGCAACTCGGCTCAGTGTCCGAACCACGGCCGCCTGTCGGCTGTTTCCCTCGGGTGAGGCCCTTCCCTCCACGACCTCCGCCAGGAGCTGCCTCCTTTTGTTCGATCGCTTCCTCAGTACTACGGCCTCATCCGACTTCTCATCCACGTGCATGCTCGGCGTGCGGCTTCTCGCCTTCCCGAGCCGGCCCGGCACATGTATCCGGGCATGAATGAGACCTCCCAGGTTCCGCACAAAGAACGTCTCCACGTGCACAAGGTCTCCGACTGCGCGAGGCTCCTCATCGCCAAGCCATTCCAGCGCGAGGATGTTGCCTTCTCGTCTTCGAACTGGATCGGCACCTCGGAATTCGACCCGTTCCGCAGCTCAATACTCGGCCCGTGGTCTCCCCTGTGAACGCTTCACGGCTGCCCTCGCGAGCAGAACCTCGTGCATCACTCGGGGCCGGGGCGGTTGGCTAGACCTTACCCCGTGAAGGACTTCCACCTCCTATTCTTTGCCAGCTTTCCTGGCGCACTCGCAGTTGGGTCCAAACGCGTCATTTCGAGCGTGCGTCGGCCGCTTCCATCTCTCAACAGACGGCGTTCGGGGTCCATGAGCGGCCGTCCCGGATGGCAGCGCGCCAGCCTCCTGCGGCTTTCGACGCGCCGCCGCCTTGACAATCGAATGCCCGGGCTCAAGAATTTGGCGGCAACTTTCTGACGCGGAGGTCTCAATGATTCCACCGGGTCAAATGGCCGCGATAATTGTTGCGGAATACGTTCGGCTCGCAGCATAGCGGCAAGCACGCGGACGGTTCGCCGGGCGCGACCTCCGGAGTCGCATCGGTAGGGCAAGACTCCAATTCAGTCGCCCCCGGTGAATTTTGCTTGCTTGGCACGGGGCGCACCAATGCCGGACCATAGATTTTCGCGCTCGCTAGACTGTTTTTCTGAATCTCTCCCTCGACCACGTCCCCGGAGCGGCAAATATCGTCACTCAAAAATTGCCAATCAGACGGGGAATCTGAGTACCGGGTGAAAAGTTTCAATAAGCCGTTCGAACGCGTTGTAGGCGAAAGTCAATTGGGAAATGCCGGGCGGGATGGCGGTTTCAGAAAATGACGGCCGCAAAGGACTATCGGCGATACGCAACGCGATGCCTTCAAGAAGCACGCGTGACCGCCGATTCCAAGCTCAAGGGGTTTCTAGTCGAAATGGCCCAAGCTTGGCAGAGGCTTGCCAACCGAGCGCGGGACGAATGTTACCAGCGGTCAAGACCGCTCGAGTTCAGAGCCCGACCGTGGCGACTAAGTAGTGCCATTCAATCGACTGACTGTGTGGGCGCATTCTGGCGGTGAGCGTCCCGGTCGTCTCCCCGGAAGTCGTCGAAGCGGCCGCCAGCCGCATGTGCCCGTGCTGGAGGATCATCTGAAGCGTTCGGGATTAAGATAACGAAGTAGATTTTATTCTCGGCGCGGTGGCCTCGCGCGAAAGGAAATTTTTGATGGAGCAGCATCTTATTGAGACAATTTCAGAAGGCGTCGCGACACTCACTCTCAACCGACCGGATCGGCTTAACGCCCTTTCGACCCCGATCATGGAGGGCCTGCTGGAAGCGCTGCCTCGACTGGCGCGGGATACAGGCGTTGGAGTCGTTGTGCTGACGGGGGCGGGCCGCGCTTTCTGTGCGGGCGGCGACGTCAAAAGCATGGCCGAGAGGTCCGCCGAGCGCAGCATGGAAGAAGCTGTGATCCATTTACGTGGCCGGATGGAGGTGTCGCGACTGTTACACGAAATACCGAAACCCACGATCGCGATGGTGAACGGGCCGGCAGCCGGCGCCGGCATGTCGTTAGCGCTCGCCTGCGATCTGCGCATCGCCGCGCAATCGGCACGCTTTGTGTCCGCTTTCGCGAATATCGGGTTTTCCGGCGACTTTGGCGGCAGTTATTTTCTCTCCAAACTTGTCGGTACCGGCAAAGCGCGTGAGCTCTACTATACAGCCGACCCGCTGGATGCCGCGCAGGCCCTTGCCCTTGGAGTAGTCAATCGGGTGATACCCGACGCCGAACTCGTCGATGCCACGATGCTGCTCGCGCGGAAGCTGGCGCGAGGTCCGCGCATCGCGCTCGCTTTGATGAAGCAAAACTTCAATGTCGCGGAAAACGGTACTCTCGCTCAACTTCTCGATCTAGAGGCTCGGCATCAAGTCGAAACCGGCCGTACCGATGATCATAGGGAAGCGGCGCGAGCGTTCGTGGAAAAGCGCCCTCCAAAATTCATCGGCCGATGATTTTGGGTGGATGAGACAACAAGTGTCCCTCAGCGGGTCACCGCTCGTTGAAAGCAGCCTGACTTCGAGGCTTTAGCCATCGACCTGGACTAGAGCGCTGGTCGAAGCCGACAAACTTGCCGGTGGTAGACGATTGAAGAAAGCCGCAGTTGGCCATGGGCATGTCGGCGCGGACATCTGTAAACGTTTCGGTGGTGAAACGATGCTGTTAATCTAATCAAGGCTTGCATCGTGGGCACTGCAAGCGCTGCCGACAGAAGGGGGAGTCGGACATTCAAAGCGGAAAGCTACGCCGGGGAGGGTCAGCATGTATAAGCGCATTCTTCTAGCCTACGATGGTTCAGTAGAAGGCCGGACTGCTCTTCGAGAAGGAGCCCTGCTGGCACAGCAGTGCGGCGCCCAAGTTTACTTGCTATCGGTCATCGGCGAAATCACAGGGTTGATGCTGGCTGATGGATACTACCCCGGAGCGTCTGCTCAAGCTGAAGATGCTTTTGTTGGTGTCCTCAACGAAGGCGTGGAGCGGCTGAAGCAACTTGGCTTCAATCCAGTCGCTAAGCTTGTCAGAGGTGAGCCCGCCGTCGAAATTGGCAGTTTCGCGAGGCAGATCGAGGCGGATCTTGTCGTCGTAGGCCATCGCCAGCAGAGCGCGTTTATGCGCTGGTGGTCCGGTCCTAGCGGGGCCTATCTCATCGATCATATCCATTGCAGTTTGCTGGTTGCGCGTAGTGAAATCAGCGACGAGGCTATCAAGGCTGCCCTATCGACGAGCGCCAAAACCGCGACGTAAACGCTCGTCCTCCTAAATTCGCCCGCTGAGCGAGCAACTTGCTCAAGGTCCGCTTTGCACCTGATAACGACCGAAATGCGGACATCGTGGAACGTCCGGGTTGGGCCGATGCTGTCGAAAAAGGCGCTGTTTTCTCGGAATAACCCGTTGCCCGATTTGATGAGGCGCGAGGCCTGCCGCCTAGTAGGTTGCGAGCTGTAAACCTTCACTTACGCAAGCGCTGCCGATTGAAGCATGTTAGGAGGCTTGAGGGCTCGCAGCGCCAGCGTTTTGAGGTTCTGCACAATGGCGGCGAGATGGAATTCGTCGCGCGCGCCGGATAGACCTCGAAGTCGCATGCGTTCAAATCCGTGGTGGATTTTAAGGTGAGCAAAACGCATCTCGACGCGCTTTCGCTCATCGCGTGACTTTAGGAAACGCTTTGTCCCCATAAGACGACGTGCCACATCGCGAGCGTCTTCTTGCAGATCGCGGGGAACATGCCGCGCCGACGTCTTGGGACAACACTTCATCTTAAGCGAACAAACGTCACAATCGAATTTCGAGGCGCGATAGCGTAGCAAGGTGCCATCGTACACAGTGCCGGTGGTATGCATCACTTTGTTGTTCGGGCAGACGTAGACGCCGCGCCGTCTGTCCCATTGGAAATCACTGCGGGAGAAGGTGCCGTCATCGCGCTCGCTTGCGTCGCGCACCGGGATATGGGGCGCGATTCCGCAGCCAACCAGCCAACCGAGGAAACGGCATGTCCCATAAGCCGTATCGGCGGCGAGCCGTTTCGGCTTCAAGTGAAAGCGCTGCTCAGTTCGAGCGAGCATCGCCTTTGTGGACTCTACCTCATCGTAGGTCCGTGCCGGCGTCGGCTCCACATCGACGATGACCGCGTTCTCAAGATCGATGAGGTAATTGAGGCCGTATCCAAACTGCACCCGCTTGTTGGCCTTGGCGGTCCACGCCGAGCAGGGATCGCTTGGCGAGATCACCTTCGGTGGCTTGCGGTCAGGGTTGGGCTGCACGTCAGCTTCGAGCCTTGCAAGATATTCCTTCACCGCACGCGTCTGGCGCTTGGGCTCGGCCCAATTAATCTCGTCAGGCGCCTGGCCATGATAACGGCTAGCGTTGGCTTCCATCACGCTGGCATCGACGGCAAAGCCCTCGCCCCCGACCAGTCCGGCCGTCATGCAGGCTGCAACGACGCGTTCGAAGATGTGGCGCAAGACATCGCTATCGCGAAACCGGTGAAGCCGGTTCTCCGAGAAGGTCGAATGGTGCGGAACCGTATCATCGAGGTCGAGCCGGCAGAACCAGCGATATGCCAGATGCAACTCGACTTCCTGCGTCAGCCGCCGCTCGGAGCGAAGACCAAAGCAGTAGCCAATAATCAACATCCGGATCAGCAGCTCGGGATCAACCGATGGCCGGCCGATCTCACTGTAGGAAGGCCTCAGTCGCCCGTGGATATCCGCAAGGGCAGTCGTGACAAAACCATCGATACGTCTGAGCAGGTGATCCTTCGGCACCCGATCGTCGAGCCGGAACTGATAGAACAGGCTTGCTTGATTGCCCCACCGCCGACCCATCATCGCAGCCTCCAAGGCTCAGATCATGGAATCACCGGAATCACTGTTCGCCAAAGTTCTCAAGCCTTTTTCGACAGCATCGGCCAGTATGAGACCAACGGCACTGCGGCAATCGAGCCTAGCAGCCGCCCAGCAGTCGGCGGGGCTGTGGGCTCGGGTAGCCGCGGACTCCATGAAGGCGCTGCTCGTCTACTCGTCTTTGCCAGCCGGTGACGTGCCCGCTGCATCGGGTGAGATTTGGGCGTGATACGCTCTCAAACACATCCTGACCTCCTTGCCCTTTAGACCCGGACAGAATTTTTGCATATCCGGACCGCAAGCAACGCGCATTGGGGGTGGGGGCGCGGCTGTTTGGGCGTACGCTGCAGCCGCGACACAGATTGCGGCGCCTACAAGAGCGAATTGGCTCAAACGATATTTCATATGCTGTCCTCCTTGCCGCACCTTTCGTGTCGTGGCACTTAACCGCGATTCGGCCATGCCGCTATAGCCATCGAGCGAATTTGGCACAAGGCGCCGCCAAAAAGATGAGCCCGGACCGGGGCTCGTGGGCGCCTTTCGTGCTTTGGGAACGGTTAGCAGTCTGGCGAGCCGCCGTGACAAGCGGATTACGCCGGCGGTGTGGCAGCAAAGAAAAGCCCCGGCGCTAAAGAGGTGCGGCCGGGGCTTGCCTGTTCCAAGGGTGCCGACGGTGTCTCAATCCCGTCAGCCCCACCAGCGTAGCGTCACAAACATTAGCGAATGACCACGTCCGGGCGCGCGATTTGATAAAAAGCCGGCGAATCGATTGGCGGAACGCATTCGGGAATGTCGATTAGGTGCGGAGTTACCATTTGGAACACGTTGGCGACGCATCACGAACGGAGCAGCACACTGTTTAGTGATCTGCGCTGGACGCCGGGGCGGACTCTGCATTTCCTGACGCGCGCGCGAAACCAAATAATCCGATCGCTCGATCCTCAAGTTGCCGCTAACGTCGCTGCCAAGCATGTATGGGCTCGCGGCTTTTGTCCGCGGCGGCCGGGTAAAACCATCAGGTCCCGGTCCGGCATTCCATCCCTGTGTTGCGACGGATCAGCTAGTGCAAACTTACTCAGCCCGGTCTCTGACCAGGCTGCGGCTTTTCTTCGTGCAGGAAGGTGCGTCCGGCCTTGGCTTGCAATCAGCGCTGAAGGCGAGGTGTGCCAAAATAGATTCTAGCGTGACACCGTGTCGGACCAATCGCTGCGGGCCAGCACGCGTGCGCGGTCGCGCAGCATGACTAACCGCTCCGGATGCTCTTGGATGGTCGTTTTGAATTTCTCGCGCGCGACGGGAAGACTCTGGTAACGAGAAAGCACCGTCTCAACGTCGGCACATTCGCCGCCTTCGCGGAATAGTTCGATCAAGTATTGCCATTCATCCGAACGTTCTCTTAGCGCACTCGATGGCTCCGCTGACATTGCCATTTTTTGCGGCCAGCTATGTGAAGAACGTTGAGGCCGATAAAGAGACGGCCTGCACCACGACGGTCTCGACGTGCCGACATCTCGGACATTCAAAGGTGCGGAGATCGAATGCCGGCTTCTCCGGCTCAATAAGCGCTAGATACATTAACGCCGAACATTCGGGGCACTCCGGCCTCTCGTTGATCGGCGTGTTTTCGAGCGTGTATTCGAGAAACGTCATTCGCGACTCCCCTTATTATAACCGGAGCAGCTAACGGACTCTCAGCCACCGATGCCCGACCACTTTGGACAACGCACCTGATACGATCCGTAAGCGCGTGGGACTGTGCAGAATTGCACACTTTTCGAGTGGGTAACCGAACCGTGAGTAAAATTAGAAATAACCTCAAACTAAGACAGCACCAGGAGTGGCCGGCGAAATGAACGTGCGGAAGCACAACTGACGGCCACCGCGGCGTCCTGACAAGGTCGCCGCCTCAGCGATCGGACCGTGGCTTCATCCGGGCGAAGGCGATTACAATTGTCGCTATCTGGGCACCGAGTATTCACGCCAAGGCCGCATAAGGAAGACCGAGGGGCCAAATAAACCCGGCACGCATTGCCATGCGGCAGTGCGCGGCAACATTGCGTCGGAAATGCTTAGATCATGAATCTCGATTTACCGACGCTGATGGTCATGCAAAGCTTCGCCTTGGCATGCGCCGGCGCAGTCCTGCTTTTTACCTGGTTGCAAAACCGGATTGTATCCGCCTTGGCGTTTTGGGGACTGGCCAACGTTCTGGCCGCCGCAGGCATTCTTGCACTGATGTTAGGGGTCATGTTCCGTCAGCCGGCGTGGTCAGCTATCGGCGGCGTCCTGCTGCCATTCCAGGCAAGCTTGATGTGCAAGGCCGCGCGAGCTATTGACGCCAAACCCGCACCGTTCATCCTTTTCCTCGGACCGTTGATCGTCGGCGTCGCGGGTGGTCTGCCCGGATTGCGGGACGCCACCGCTGCGCTGTCCCTCACTATCGGCGCAGCTTATACTTTCGCTGCCGCGATGACCTTGTGGCTCGGTCGTCGGGAACGGCTGGCTGCGCGCTGGCCCCTAATCATCCTGTCGGCGGTGCACGGGACGGCCTTGTTGATTGGCACCTACAGCACCCTCACCGGCTCGACCGGCCATGATTCCGTGCCGTCGCTCACAAGCTTGTTCGGCTTTATCTATTTTGAAAGCATCGTCTTTGCGCTCGGCACTTCGGTGTTCATTCTTGCTTTCGTCAAGGAGCGCAATGAGGCCATCAGCAAAGCCGCTGCACGCACGGATTCTCTCACTGGAATCGCCAACCGAGTCGCCTTCCTGGAAAGCGCTGCGCGGGTTCGGGAACGTTGCCGGCGGGACGCTGCGCCGGTTTCAGTGATGATGTTTGACCTCGATCGATTCAAGGCGATCAATGACAGACATGGGCACGCGGTCGGCGACGCCGTCATCCGAACGTTCTGCGAAATCGCCGCAGCCGCGCTGCGGCCCAACGACGTGTTTGGCCGCGTGGGCGGCGAGGAATTCGCCGCGGTGTTGCCGGGATCGAGCATGGAAGCTGCCTGCCTCCGCGCTGAACGTATCCGCATATCTTTCGCGGAAGACTGCCGGTTCGTGGGAGGCCGTCAGGTCAATGCGACGGTAAGCGGCGGCGTTTCAGTGAGCGTGAATGCGGAGCACACGCTGGAAGCGCTGCTCGAGTATTCAGACGTAGCGCTTTATGCCGCAAAGGCCGATGGGCGAAACCGCATCAAGCGCGCCGACCA
>JBAUGC010000029.1:0-3907 GCA_049679485.1 Xanthobacteraceae bacterium | reverse complement strand
GGTTGGGAGTGTTCATTGCCAGCAAATATAGGCGGCAGCGGCCGAATTGTGAGCCCTGCCGGATTCCGCTCTATTCACCGGGCATCCGCGAGGCACCAGGTCAGGATGCCCTTTTGCGCATGCAGCCGGTTCTCGGCCTCGTCGAACACCACTGAGTGCGGGCCGTCCATGACTTCGTCGGTCACTTCTTCGCCGCGGTGCGCAGGCAGGCAGTGCATGAAGATGGCATCGGGCTTGGCTCGCGCCATCAGCCGCGCGTTGACCTGATAGGGGCGCAGCAGATTATGGCGCCGGGCGCCATTGCGGTCGCCCATGGAAATCCAGGTGTCGGTGACGACGCAGTCGGCGCCCTTCACCGCCTCTTCCGGATCGGTGCCGATGGTGATCGCTGCGCCGGAGGATTTGGCCCAGTCGATCAACAATTTCTTGGGCGCTAGTTCCGGCGGCGTTGCGACCCGCAGGCGGAATTCAAACCGCTCGGCCGCCTGCATCCACGAGGTAAGCACATTGTTGGCATCGCCGCTCCAGGCCACGCTGCGGCCGCGGATCGGACCGCGATGCTCTTCGAATGTCATGACATCGGCTAGCACTTGGCACGGATGCGATCGCCGGGTCAGGCCGTTGATGACTGGCACCGTGGCGTAGCGTGCGAGCTCTTCCACGTCGCCGGGATCGAGCGTGCGGATCATGATGGCGTCGACGTAGCGCGACAGCACGCGCGCGGTGTCGGCCAGAGTCTCGCCGCGGCCGAGCTGCATTTCCTCGGCCGTCAGCATGATGGCATCGCCGCCCAGTTGGCGCATGGCGACTTCGAACGACACCCGGGTGCGCGTAGAGGGCCGCTCAAAGATCATCGCCATGGTCTTGCCGGCGAGCGGCCGATCAGTGCGCTGGCGTTTCGCCTTCATGGCGCGCGCCACGTCGATCATTTTGCGAAGGTCCGCCGCTGGTACATCAATCAGGTCGAGGAAATGGCGCACCGGGTTCATCGGACCACCTCTTCCTTGGGTGCCCCCTGATGCGAACGGGCGATTTGAGCGCAGGCGCGGTCGAGGCGTGCGATACCCTCGGCGATTTCCGGCTCCGCGATAATGAGCGGCGGCAGCAGCCGCACGACATTATCGCCGGCAGACGCGGTGATCATCTTCTCGGCGCGCAGTGCGTCGACCAGCTCGACCGCCGGCACGACCGCACGCAAGCCGATCAGCAGTCCCTCGCCGCGCACTTCGGCGATGACCGCCGGATAGCGATCTTTGATTTCGGCGAGCCGTTGCTTGAAGAGCAGCGCCTTCTGGCGCACGCCGTCAAGGAAGCCCGGCGCGAGCATCACATCGAGCACCGCGTTGGCGGCACTCATTGCCAGCGGATTGCCGCCGAACGTGGAGCCGTGAGTGCCGGCGGTCATGCCCTTCGCCGCCTCGGTGGTCACGAGACACGCGCCGACCGGAAACCCGCCGCCGAGCGCCTTGGCGAGCGCCATGATGTCGGGCGCAACGCCGACGCGCTGATGGGCGAACAGTTCGCCGGTGCGGCCCATCCCGGTCTGCACCTCGTCGAACATCAGCAGCAGGCCGTTCCGGTCGCAGAGTTCGCGCAGAGCCCGCAGAAACGACGGCTCGACGACGCGCACACCGCCCTCGCCCATGATCGGTTCGATCAATATCGCGGCAGTTTCATCGGTGATCGCACGCTTGGTCGCTTCAAGATCGTCGAACGGCACCTGATCGAAGCCTTCGACGACCGGGCCAAAGCCCTCGAGGTATTTCTTTTGTCCGCCGGCGGCGAGCGTCGCCAGGGTACGGCCGTGAAACGCGCCCTCGAAAGTGATGATGCGATAGCGCTCCGGCCGCCCGATCGCCGACTGATATTTGCGCGCGGTCTTGATCGAGCATTCCATCGCCTCGGCGCCGGAATTACAGAAGAACACCACGTCGGCAAAGCTCGCATCGCACAGCCGCTCGGCGACCCGCTCGGCTTCCGGGATCTGATAAAGGTTCGAGACGTGCCACAGCTTCTGCGCCTGCTCGGTCAGCGCCGCGACCAGATGCGGATGCGCATGGCCGAGCGCATTCACGGCGACGCCCGAAGTAAAATCGAGATAGCGTTCGCCGTTGGTCGCAATCAGCCAAGCGCCCTCGCCCCGCTCGAAGGCAAGGTTGGCACGGGCATAGGTTGGCAACAGATGCGAAGTCACGGCTTTATGCGCACGCTGCGCAGCAACAATCTCGGCGCTGCTGAAACGAAATGTGCCGCCTCTCCGGGCGGCACGATTTAGGTACTTTATTTGCGCCTGCCGCGGCGGTCAACAGCGCAAAATCGGGGGCGCGTCACGCCGGTTGTCCCCACATCGTCCACATCAGGACCGGAATATGTGGACGCATGCACGGCGACTCTTGCGCCCGACTCGGGCCATATTGTAGCTTGTTGCTTGTCAAGTACGACATCTCGTGCGGCGGACACCTTATCTAAAGCGTTGATCAGCGTTGCGTGTTGGGCGGTGAGCGCCGCCTGGCTCGATGGCGGATTCCGCCGGGCTTGAGCCCACGTTCTTGAGGAGGACTGAGCATGTCGTGGACTGATGAGCGGGTCGAGTTGCTGAAGAAGCTCTGGGCCGACGGTCTTTCGGCAAGCCAGATCGCAGCCGAACTCGGCGGCATCACGCGCAACGCCGTGATCGGAAAGGTGCACCGGCTGGGATTGTCGGGACGCGCCAAGAGCGCGTCGAGCGCCGCGCCGCGCCCGCGCAAGCCGCGCTCAACCACGCATATGCTGCGCATCGGACGCGGCGCGATCCGCGGCAATACCGCGCTCGCCCACGCCTACGAACTCGAAGCCGACGCGACACCGGAGCTGATCGAGAACATCATCCCGATCGGCCAGCGGCGGAATATCCTTGAGCTGACGGAGCAAACCTGCCGCTGGCCGATCGGCGATCCCGGCAGCAGCGACTTCTTCTTCTGCGGCGGCAACACCATCGCTGGCTTGCCCTATTGCGCCTATCACTCGCGGGTCGCGTATCAACCGGCCAGCGATCGCCGCCGGGACCGGCGCCCGAGCCGCTAGCGCTTGACCGTCATCCTGAGGTGCGAGCGAAGCTAGCCTCGAAGGACGACGGAAAGAAAAGTTCAGCTCGCCTTGCCGAAACGATCGTCGAGCGAATAGCCGGCGCCGCGGACCGTGCGGATTGGATCGGCGCCGTGACCGCGGTTGAGCGCCTTGCGCAGCCGGCCGACATGCACGTCGACCGTGCGCTCGTCGATGTAGACGTCGCTGCCCCACACCCCGTCAAGCAATTGCTCGCGGGAGAACACCCGGCCGGGGCGTTCCATCAAAAACTCGAGCAGGCGGAATTCCGTCGGACCGAGATCGACCGGACGGCTTGAGCGCGACACGCGTTTCTTCTCGCGATCAAGTTCAAGATCGCCGATTGCCAGCACGGTTGCGACCCGCTCGGGGCTGGCCCGACGCAGCAAGGCGCGGATCCGCGCCAATAATTCCGGGACCGAGAAAGGTTTGACGATGTAGTCGTCGGCGCCCGTAGCAAGTCCCCGCACGCGCTCGCTTTCCTCGCCGCGCGCGGTGAGCATGATGATCGGCAGCGATTGGGTCTGCGGCCTGGTCCGCAGCCGGCGGCACAATTCGATGCCGGAAAGGCCCGGCAGCATCCAGTCGAGCACGATGAGATCGGGAGCGGTTTCGCGCAGCCGGGTGTCGGCTTCGTCGCCGCGGGCGACGGCATCGACTTCGTAGCCTTCGGCTTCGAGGTTGTAGCGCAACAACGTGGTCAGCGGCTCCTCATCTTCCACGATCAGAATGTTGGCGCCCATTGCGGGCCTCCTGTCATTTCTGCAGCGGCGCTGCGCTAAAGTTTGTCGGGTCGCCTTTCGGACGCTGGTCGGTAATCATG
>JBAUGC010000028.1:0-7746 GCA_049679485.1 Xanthobacteraceae bacterium | reverse complement strand
GCCAAGCCTTGGCCAATCTGGTCGACAACGCCATCAAATATGCTGGACCGGAAACGAGCAAGACCAATGGCGCAGCCGCCGAGATTGTGGTCGGCGCCGGCGCCGACGGCGAGCGCATCACGCTGACGGTTGCTGATCATGGGCCGGGCATTCCCGAAGCCGATCGCGGCCGTGTCGTCGAGCGTTTCGTGCGTCTTGAGCAAAGCCGCTCCGAGCCGGGGTCGGGATTGGGTTTAAGTCTTGCGTCCGCTGTGGCGCGGCTACATGGTGGCGAACTCAAGTTTGAAGACAATCATCCCGGGTTGAAGAGCATCATCGCACTGCCGCGAGCCGGGCCGGCGGTCGCGTGATGCGGCGGCCCGCGTCCGGCAAACGCCCGGCCAGGACACTCGATCAGGCGGCTTTGGTCCGGCGGCTGGCCGGTTCTTCTCGCGGTGGCAGGGCAGGGTGGGGGCTGCCATTCGCTTCGGCAGAAGGCCGTGCGCGGGCCGCCGAATGGCTCGAAGGTATCGCGCGAACGGCCGCTGGCAAGGCTCTGAAATCGCTGCTCAAAGGGCATCAGCCGCTGGCGAGTTTGCTGGGCGGCATGGCTGCGGAAGCACCGTATCTCTGGGACCTGGTGCGCGCCGATCCGGCGCGCTTTGTCAGGCTGCTCACCCACGACCCCGATAAAGAAATCGCCAAGCTATTGGCCAAAGCACGCAAAGAGGCCACTGTAGCGCCAAGTCCTCCCGCGGTCATGCGCATTCTGCGGCGCATGAAGGCGGACGCGGCGCTTCTCGTTGCACTTGCCGACATCGGCGGCGTCTGGCCGCTCGCGCGTGTGACTTCGGCACTTACCGATGTAGCTGAGACCGCACTCGGTGCTGGCGTCCGCTGGCTGCTCGCCGATGCGGTGCGCGGCGGCAAGCTTCGCGTCCCCGACCGGCAGAATCCGGAAAACGGCTCCGGCTACATCGTGTTGGCGATGGGAAAAATGGGCGGGCACGAGCTGAATTTCTCCAGCGATATCGACCTGATGATCTTTTTCGATCCCGGCGCGGCGACATTGTCTCCCGATATCGAAGCTGCACCGTTCTACGCGCGGCTCACACGCGAACTGGTGAAGTTTTTGCAGCAGCGCACGCCGGATGGGTACGTTTTCCGCGTCGATCTGCGGCTCCGCCCCGACCCGTCCTCCACTCAGGTTGCGATCTCAACGGACGCGGCACTCAATTATTACGAAAGCCGCGGACAGAACTGGGAGCGGGCGGCGCTGATAAAGGCACGGCCTTGCGCCGGCGATTGCGAAGCCGGCGACGGTTTTCTCCGCGAGCTGTCGCCTTTTGTATGGCGCAAATATCTCGACTACGCCGCGGTCGCCGATGTCCACGCCATGAAGCAGCAAATCCACGCCTACCGCGGCCACGGCGAGATCGCCGTCGAAGGACACAACATCAAGCTCGGCCGTGGCGGCATTCGCGAGATCGAGTTCTTCGTGCAGACCCAGCAGCTCATTGCCGGCGGACGCCACGCCGCGCTGCGCGGCCGCGAGACCGTAGCGACGCTGGATGCGCTCACCGCCGGCGGCTGGATCGATGCCGCGACGCGCGACGAACTGACGGCCGCTTACGATTTTCTGCGCCGCGTCGAGCATCGGCTGCAGATGATGGCCGACGAGCAAACCCACACCCTACCGGCCGATCCCGATGCGCTCGATGCCTTCGCTCGCTTTCTTGGTTTCGCGAGCCGGGACAATTTCGCTGTCGCCTTGTTGGCGCAGCTGCGTACGGTCGAGAAGCATTATGTCAGGCTGTTCGAAAGCGCGCCGGCCTTGCTCGCCCAGCAGCAGAACCTGTCGCTGGGAACCGCCGAGGACGGAGGGGAGACGCTCGATCGGCTAGCGGAGATGGGTTTTCGGCAACCGCGGGAAGTGACCGCCGCGGTGCGGCGGTGGCATGCGCCAACCTACCGCGCCTTGCGTGGCGAGCAAGCCCGAAACAATCTTGCTGAGCTGGTTCCGGTCATCATCGATCAGTTCGCGCGCGCAGAAAATCCGGATGCGGCTCTTGCTGCATTCGACCATTTCCTCGCCGGCTTGCGAGGCGGCGGCCGGTTCCTCTCACTGCTGCGGCAATATCCAGATCTGGTCCGGTTCATCGCACTCATCCTCGGGGCTGCGCCGCGGCTCGCCGATATTTTGGCGCAACACCCCCATGTCATCGATCCGCTGATCGAGCCGCATGCCTTTGCTGCGTTGCCGGAGGAAGAACGCCTTGAAGTTGAGCTGGCGCGCGCGCTCGGCGAGGCGCGCGGTTATGAAGACATGCTCGACGCTATCCGCTTGTTCGGTCAGGAGCACATGTTTTTGATCGGCGCACGCATCCTGTCGGGATCGGTAGCGGCCGAGCAGGCGGGAGAGGTATTCGCCGGCCTCGCCGACGTGCTCATTCGCGCCCTGCACGCTCGTGTGGAAGCCGATTTTATCGCCGCCCACGGCCGCATTCGCGGCCAGGAAACAGCGATCCTGGCTCTTGGACGGCTTGGCGCGCGCGAAATGACGGCGACATCGGACCTCGACCTCATCGTGATTTACGACTTTGACGCCGAGCATCCGAACTCCGACGGCAAGCGTCCGCTCTATGGCGCCCAGTATTTCGCGCGGCTGACGCAGCGCCTCATCAGCGCGCTGACCGTGCAGACCAATTACGGCGTGCTCTACCACGTTGACATGCGGCTGCGTCCTTCCGGCGGCTCGGGTCCGCTGGCGACGCAGATCGGCGGCTTTATAAGCTATCAGGAGCGCGAGGCGTGGACCTGGGAACATATGGCGCTGACCCGGGCGCGCGTGGTCTCGGCTTCATCTGCTTTCGCCGCGCGCGTCGAAGCGGCGATCCGCGATGTCCTCTGCCGCAAGCGCGGCCGGCGGTTGATCGCCGCGGACGTAATCGAGATGCGCGCCGCGATCGCCAAGGAAAAGGGCGATGCCGATCCGTGGGATCTCAAAAATGCCGCCGGCGCGTTGATCGATATCGAATTCATCGCCCAATACTTACAGCTTGTGCACGCTGCCGCGTTGCCGGAAATTCTCGATACTTCGACGGCGCGCACGCTGGACAGCGCTGCGCGCGCCGGCGTGCTTAAGGCAGAAGACGCGGCCGTGCTGCGGCCGGCGGTTCGGCTGTTTCACGACCTTACCCAAATCCTCCGGCTCTGCCTGCAGGGCCCATTCGATCCAAAAACGGCGAACGCCGGCGTGCTCGGCCTGCTCGCGCGCGCAGCCGATCTGCCGGACTTCCCGGCGCTTAACGCTTATGTCGTGGAAACCCAGCGTCAGGTGCGCGAGTGCTTCACACGGATTTTGGGTAGAGAAATCTGACGCCGATAGGAATGGCGTCGTCGTTGTCGCCATTCAGCGCAACCTACCGGCGACCCGTTTCGAACGGGTTGATGATGTCGGCGCCAAGATCGGCAACATCTGAAAGATTACGTGTTGCGAGGGTCATCCCATGGATCTTGGCGGTAGCGGCGAGCAGCGCATCAATTGTGGGCACGGAACGCTTGCCACTCATGCGTCCCCATTCGTCCGCTACTTGTTGATCGATGGGCAGTACCCGATCGGCAAACGACCGGCGGACCGCGTCGAGCCAATCCTCAAGAATGCTCGCTCGCTGCGGATCGCTTCGCCGCGCCCGCTCGATACCTTTACGTATTTCACCGAGGACCAGTACGCTCAGATAAATCTCGGCATCGGCAATCGAGGCAAACCAGGCGGCTACATTAGGGTCGCATTGAGCGCCCTTGCGGACCTCGGAAATAATATTTGTGTCGATAAGGTAGTTCACAGCTCCAGACGTCGACCGGTGTCAGGCTCGCGGGTGAGGTCGATACCCTCAAGCGGGGCGGCCGCCAACAAAGCCTTAAGACCTGCGGCTTTGGCTGCGCCAAAGTGCTTGCGCAATAGCGTGCGGGTTTCCGTTTCGCGTTCCGGATCGCTGAGGGCCTCGACAACTCCGCGCAGGAGGGGCGCATCGTCTTTGCGAACGCTCACTTCGAGGCGGATCAATCCGCGCCGCTTTTGGCGGCGGCGATGCGCGGACAGCGACTGGCTTTTCGAGCGTGCCATTCTTGTTCGACCTGCTTGAGCGCTCCGATTTCCGGAAGTATATCCGGAAATCACGCTTGTCGCAACACTTGTTCACAATGCGATGCTTCAGCCTCTGGCACCAGTTCCCGCACGTTCAGCGGCAGCCGCACTACAACCATCGTACCGGTACCAAGCACCGAGTGAATCCGCATGCGACCGCCGTGCAGCTCGGCGAGCGATTTGGCGATGGCGAGGCCGAGCCCAGATCCCTGGTGCCGCTTGGTCAATTGACTTTCCACCTGCTCGAACGGCCGGCCGAGCTTGTGCAGCGCATCTTTGGGGATGCCGATGCCATTATCCTCGATGGCTATTGTCACGTGGCCGCCGCGTGCCCGCCCGCGCGCGGTGACGGCGCCGCCGTCGGGCGTGAACTTCACCGCGTTGGAAAGAAGGTTGAGCGCAATCTGCTTAAGCGCGCGGCGATCGGCTTTGAGCGCAATTCCAGGCGCGATGTCGGAACGTAGCGTCAGACGCTTTTCGTTTGCGCGCCCCAGCACCACGCGCACGGAGTCGGCGACGATCCGGTCGAGCTCCACGACCTCCGGACAAAGGTGGATGCCGCCGGCTTCGATTTTCGACATATCGAGAATGTCGTTGATCACGTCGAGCAGATACTGGCCGCTTTCACGAATGTCACTGGAATATTCGCGATATTTGTCGGCGCCGAGCGGCCCGAACATCGCCGCTTCCATGATTTCGGAGAAGCCGATGATGGCATTGAGCGGCGTGCGCAGCTCATGGCTCATATTCGCAAGGAACTTCGATTTGGTCTGGTTTGCCTCCTCGGCGCGGTTCTTTTCCTCAGCATACTTTTCCGCCAGATCGGCTAATTCGTCGGTCTGGCGCTCCAGCGCCTGCTGCGATTGGCGCAAATCGTTGATGGTCGCGATCCGCCGTTTCTCGCCTTCCATCAACCTGTGCTCATGCTGCTTGATCTTGGTGATGTCAGTGCCAACACAGACATAGCCGCCGTCCTTGGTGCGGCGCTCGCTGATGTGCATCCAGCGGCCATCGGTGAGTTGCGCCTCGAAGGTACGCGCGCCTTGCGCTTGGCTGTCTCCGTTGGCCATGGTGGTGCGAATGATGGCTTTCTTGCCGGCGGCGACGACCGTCTCGTAGGCCGTGCCCGCCACCACGGCCGAGTCCGGCAGCCGATGCAGTTCCTGAAAATACGAATTGCACAACACCAAGCGATTATCGGCGTCCCAGAGTACGAAGGCTTCCGGTATGGTCTCGATGGCGTCGCGCAGCCGCAAATCCGCCGCCGTGGTCCGCTCGACCAGGTTCTTCTGCTCCGAGACGTCGACGGCTATTCCGATCAGATGCAGGCCCGCTTCGTCTTGCTGGCGCGCCAATTCGCAGCGTACCCGCAACCACAACCAGCGGCCGTCGGCATGGCGCATGCGGAAGGCGTGATCGATCGCGGTGAGCTCGCCGTCCGCGAGTTGCCGGGCAAGCTCGTAGAGGTCGATATCGCCCTCGTGCACCAGTGCATTGAGCTCGCCGAAGGTGAGCAGATCGTTCTTGGCCGGCAGCCCGAGGATGTCGAACATCGAGTGCGACCAGAACACGCGGCCGCGCGCCAGGTCCCAATCCCACAAGCCGCAGCGGCCACGGTTTAGCGCTGTGTCGATGCGGTCGCGCACGGTGTCGTGGATGAGGTCGGCTTCGCGAGCACGCGTCGCCTGCCAATGAAAAGCAAAGCCAAGAATAAGCACCACAAAGCCGGTGGTTGCCGACAGCGTAACGGTGAGCGCGGTACTCGAGCGCCAGCCTGCAAGCGCACCCGATGCTGTCTCGACGACGGCAACAACGCCGAGCGGATTTCGCAATGACCGCACGGTGGCGAATGCGGACGCGCCATCCGGTAAGGTAATCTCCAGTGTGCCGGCGGCCGCGCCGAAGGTGGTTAACGGCTGAGTCGGTCCGAGCACATCGAGCAGCGATCGTCCGACTTGCCGAGGATCGTTCGGTATATTGGCGACGATCCTGCCATCGGCATCGGCGACCAGGACCGCTCGATCACCGTTTGCTGCCCATACCGGCAGTGCTTGCTCAATCGCCGCCGCAGTGCGGCCGGGAGTTCCTCTCGTGTCCCTCGCCTGGCGATCGAGCTCAAGGGCGAGTTCATCGGCGAGCGCCTCGATTGCCTGCCGCACTTCAACGATTGCCTGCCGGCGCTGCTCGAGCACCTGCACCGCCGCGCCGATACACACTGTGATCAGGAAGGCGATGATGAGAACAGGGACGGCGCGGCGTAACAGCGGCTCCGCGCTGAGCAGGCGCCGATACGCGGGTTTGGCGATCGATTTTGCCAACCCCTGAATCGAATCGGAACGTAAAGACGCACTCGCCGTGTCGGCGCGCGCCATTGCCTGCCTCCGTTCGGACGGTCCCCTGCACCGCGATCGGAAGGATGTGCCGCATCTCTTTCCGAATCATGCTTATAAGAATCGATGCGCGCTGATTTGTCGAGACTCTGGAGTCAATATTTTTCCGCATACTGTCCCCGGCTTTTTGCTGGGGCACATAAGACCAAGTTTACGTCACCTCAGACGTCAATGACGTGGTCGGGATTGGGCCGCTCAGCGGCGCCCGCCTGGCTATAGTCGCCGAAGGGACCGTCACGCGCGGCAATTGCGGCGCGCACGCCGTCTTTCTCAGCCAGGCGAATGAAGTCGATCGCGTCCGGTGTGTTGCGCATCAGGCCGTCAAGAATAGGCCCGAGCGTTTGTGTGCTGTTGAGCCCCATGTTCTCGTAGGCCTGGTTGACCACGAGTTTCATCGCCGCCAGTTGCGACAGCGGGATCGAAGCAAGCTGCCGCGCCATCTGGCGGACAGTGTCTTCGAGCTGGGCGAACGGCACGGCGCGATTGATCAGACCGACATCGGCGGCTTCGCGGCCGGAAAGCGGCTTGCCGGTCAGGGCATATTCTTTGGCTTTGGTCAGTCCAAGCCGATAAAGCCACATGCCGCTCAGATAACATCCCCACATCCGCGAATAGGGTGTTCCGATCCGCGCGTCCTCGCTGGCGATGACGATGTCGGCGCATAACGCGGTATCGCTGCCGCCGCCGACGCACCAGCCGTGGACCTGGGCGATTACCGGCTTGGGTGCGCGCCACATGCTCATGAACTTTTGTGTCGGAGCTAATCCCTGCGCTGTCGCCCAGGCAAAGTCCTTGCCTGCATCCCATGCGCCGTTTGTCGTGATGTACTCGTCCCAGAGGTGAAATCCGCCGCCGAAGTCATAGCCGGCGCAGAACGAGCGTCCGGCGCCGCGCAAAATAATGACTTTGATGGATGCGTCCTTGACCGCGAGATTGATCGCCGATTCAAATTCCTCGGGCATCGGCGGCACGATGGTACTGAGTTCATTGGGACGATTAAGTGTGATCGTCGCGATGGCGCCGTCGGTCCTGTACACCAGCGTCTCGAAGGTCATGGCGGCCTCTGCGTCAGGCGATTGCGGGGCGCACATAGTAGGATGGCCTGACCGCAGGCGTAAGTCACCGATCGGGCGCGATCGCGGCGGAACACCCCGATCAGGCAGTCTTATCGCCAAGGTGTCGGGGTCAATGCAGCGTCAGCGTTTGATAAGCTGCGATGAGGAGTTCGAC
>JBAUGC010000027.1:0-8783 GCA_049679485.1 Xanthobacteraceae bacterium | reverse complement strand
CCCGTCGAACCGAGTTCCTCACGCTTGCTCAGCTCCGAAAGAATGTGATCCGGCGGGATGTCAACCGATAGGCTGGCCTTGTGCGCCAAATCGGACAACAGCTTCTGCTTGTCCGAGGCCACAACGTCGGTCGATACGTCGGCTGCGCGAAGGAAGTCGGAAATCTTCATGAGTGCTGAGGTCACGCAAAATCATATTGGATTTTAAGGCTGGACCACAATATCAGTCAGGAGCGCGCAACCGATAACCGACACCTGTTTCGGTCAGGACGAAACGCGGCTGCTCCGGATCGACCTCGATCTTTTGCCGCAGCTGGCGAACATATACTCGAAGGTACTGGGCGTCAGTCAAATTGTCCCAAAGCTTGCCGAGCAAAAATTTGTGGGTGAGAACCTTGCCGGCATGCTGAACCAGCACGCGCAATAGATCATATTCCTTCGGCGACAACTTCACCTCTCGCTCACCGACTTTGACGATACGGCGGACGAGGTCGACGGAAAGCTCGCCGACGCGGAAGATCGGCCGTTCGCCGTGGGTCTGCAATTGATGGCGCAGCGCCGCTCGCATCCGCGCGAGCAGTTCGTCCATGCCGAACGGCTTGGTCACATAATCGTCGGCGCCGAGATCAAGCGCCTGGACTTTGCCAGCCTCGTCGCTGCGGCTCGACAACACCACAATCGGAACGCTTTCGTTGCGCGCACGAATGGTTTGCAGCAACTCCAGTCCATGCGCATCGGGCAGGCCGAGGTCGAGGATGATCAAGTCGGGAGCGTCTTTGAGGAGATCGAGCGCGGTCTTGGCGTTGGGGGCCTCCAGGATCTGATAGCCTTGCGTAGTCAGTCCCATACGCAGGAGCTTGCGAATCGGTGGCTCATCATCGACCACCAGAACCCGGACCGGAGCGGCGCTCATGCGGCGACCTCCAGGTTTTGCCGCGCTTGCGGGATCGGCAAGCTGATGGTGAACGCAGCCCCGCTCCGATCGGTGCGGTTTGCCGCGACGATGGTGCCGTGCATGGCCTCGACGAAGCCGCGCGAGATCGCAAGCCCAAGGCCGGTGCCGGCCCGAACCTGGTCGGTCTTCTGCGCCCGATAGAACTTATCGAAAATGTGCTCGAGATCGGTCGACGGAATGCCGCTGCCTTCATCAAGGACGCACAGGCAGACCGAGTCACTGGTACGCCAGCTCCGGATGCGGATTGTTGTCTCTTCGGGCGCATATTTTGCCGCATTGTCCAAAAGATTGAACAACACCTGCTCGAACAGTACGGCGTCGAGTTCGAGCATTGGCAGGTCCGGAGCCAATTCGAGCTGGACCTTGTGGCGCGACAGGATTCGGCTGGCGCGGCGCAACGCGCTGCCGACAATCTCGCCAAGGTCGTGCCGCGCCACGTTCGGCGAGATGGCGCCCGACTCAAGCTTAGTCATATCAAGGAGGTTGGCGATGAAGCGGTTGAGCCGCTCGGATTCGTCGATGATCGTCGCCAGAAGGTCGGCTCGTTCTGCTTCCCCGAGCTTTTCGCGCAGGTCGCGCAATGCTCCCGCCGCCCCCAGCACTGCGGCAAGCGGTGTTTTCAGGTCGTGGGAGATTGACGTCAGCAGCGCCGACCGCAAGCGCTCGGTCTCAGCGGCGCGCTCGACGCGATCCATCTCCTCGACCAGCTTCACGCGCTCGATCGCCAGCGCCCCTTGATCGCGGAGCGCGTCCAAGAGTCGCCGCTGATCGGGCGTCAGCATGGGACCGGGTTTGTCGCTGTCGATCCCCATAACGCCAATGGCGCCGCGCCCGGTGTGCATCGGCAGAAACAGGCGCTTGGCGCCGGGAAGGGTATCGGAACCGCGGCCAGCGGCGCGATCGTTCTCCCACGCCCACTTCGCCGCAGCGATGTCAGCGTCATCGAGAATATCTTCGGGCGGATAACCGGCTTTGACCGCGATTGAGCCATGCTCGGGCAGGAGCAGCACGACGCGGACTTTCAGCATCAGCGCGGTCTGATAAGCCGTGGCCCAAAGGACATCGTCGAGTGTTCCAGCGCCGGCGAGCTTGCGACTAAAAGAATAAAGAGATTCGGTCGAACGCGCCCGATCAATGGCGGCCACCGCTTGGGTACGGCCGCGCGCCGCGACCGTCGAGACAATGATCGCGACGAGCGTGAAGAAGACGAACGCGGCGATGTTGGTCGGATCGGCGATGGTGAACGTGTAGATCGGCGGCAGGAAGAAAAAATTGTAGCACAGCGACGATGCAACGCTGGCCAGAAGGGACGGCCACAGGCCAAGGCGGACCGCGACGCCAACGACGGCAGTCAGAAAGACCAGATCAACATTCTCGACGCCAAACCAGGGCTGGATCAGGGCGGCGCAGGCGAGCGCCAACGCCACTGCCAACAGCGCTATGAAATATGGCTGAGGATCGACCGCACTGTCTCCTTCGGCAGGGCGGACGGATTTTTTCGGGATCGGCTCACCGGCGATAGTGTCGCCGGCGATGACATGGACGCTGATATTGCCGGACCGGCGGACCAGGTCGTGGACCACGGACCCGTGCAAGATTTCGAACCAGCGCGTTCGCGCTGATTTGCCGATAACAATTTGCGTAACGTTGTTGGCTTGGGCGTAGCTGATCACGTCTTCGGCAATGTGACGACTATCGGCGGGAAGGGTGATCGCCTCGCCGCCGAGGGCTTCCGCAAGGCGCAGCGTGTCGGCAATGCGATCGCGCTCTTCCTCCGAAAGCTGCAGGCTGCGCCGTCCCTCGACGTAAAGCGCCAGCCACAATCCGTGGAGGCGGTCGGCAAGGCGCTTGGCGTAGCGCACCAGGCCGGCGCTGCGCTGATCATCGCTGATGCAGACGAGGATGCGCTCGCCAGCAGCCCATGGTCCCTGGATCGCGCGGGCCTGCATTTCGGTGAGCAGTTGCTCGTCAACCCGCTCGGCGGTGCGGCGCAAGGCAAGTTCGCGCAAGGCGGTGAGGTTGGCCGGAGAAAAGAAATGCTCAAGCGCGCGCTCGGCCTGCCTGGGAACGTAGACTTTTCCTTCCTTGAGTCGCTGGATCAGATCGTCGGGCGTCAGATCAACCAGTTCGACGGCATCGGCACGATCGAATATGGCGTCCGGCACCGTCTCACGCACCCGCACAAGGGTGATTTGCGCGACGACGTCATTGAGGCTCTCGATGTGTTGAATATTGACCGTCGTGTAGACGTCGATGCCGCGTCCCATCAACTCTTCGGCGTCGAGATAGCGTTTGGGATGACGACTGCCCTCGGCGTTGGTGTGCGCAAGTTCGTCAACCAGAACGATCTGCGGTCGGCGGGCGATGATGGCGTCAAGATCCATTTCTTCGAGCCACTGGCCTTTGTATTCGATCCGTCGCCGCGGAACGATTTCCAGGCCTTCCAGCAACGCTTCGGTTTCCCGCCGGCCGTGGCTTTCGACGATGCCGACAACGATATCGTACCCGTCTTTCTTGCGGGCATGAGCCTGTTGCAGCATCTCGTAGGTCTTACCGACGCCTGGAGCCGCGCCCACGAAGATCCTGAGCTTGCCGACACGGCTTTCTTCGCGGTGTGCCGCTGCGAGCAGGGCTTCCGGCGAAGGCCGATGTTCGGAATCACGCCGTTGATCCGCCATCACCTTTAGACGTCTCGATGTTTCGCCGGTCTGCTGCCTTAGCCGGCGGACAAGCGGTCGAGCGCGAGATTGAGCAGCAGAACATTGACGCGCGGCTCGCCCAGCAGCCCAAGAAATCGATCTTCGACGTGAGCGCTGACGAGCTGTCGTATTTGATTCTCCGCCAAGTTGCGCGCCTTGGCAACACGTGGAACCTGGAAGTAGGCGGCTTCGGGCGAGATATCCGGATCGAGTCCGCTAGCCGAAGTCGTGACCAGGTCGATCGGCACCGGAGCGGAGGGATTCTCCTTCTTGAGCCTGCCGAGGTCAGTCTGCACCCGGTCGATCAGCAACTTATTGGAGGGTCCGAGGTTCGAACCGCCAGAATTGGCCGCATTGTATGGTGCAGCCACGGTCTTGGTTGAATCCTTGGGATCCGGCGCGGTGGTAGCTGACGGTCGGCCATGGAAGTACTTGTCGCTGGCAAACTCTTGCCCGATGAGCGCGGAACCGACGACCTTGCCGTCGCGCTCGACTAAGCTCCCCTGCGCCTGATTGGGAAATACAATCTGGGCAATCCCGGTCATCGCCAGCGGGTAACCCAGCCCGGTAATGAGCGTCAGGGCGACAAGAACAACGATCGCCGGACGGATTTCGCGCAACATTGCTTTTTTCCTCACGCGAGATGCAACGCCGTGACGGCAAGGTCGATCGCCTTGATACCGATAAAGGGAATGATCACGCCGCCGCCGCCGTAGATCCAAAGGTTGCGACGCAGCAGCGAAGCGGCGCCGATCGGACGATAGCGCACGCCTTTGAGCGACACCGGAATAAGCACGATAATAATGAGCGCGTTGAAGATGATCGCCGAAAGGATAGCGCTTTCAGGCGTCGCCAGTCTCATGATGTTCAGCGTCTGCAACTGCGGGTAAAAGGCGACGAACATGGCCGGGATGATGGCAAAATATTTCGCTACGTCGTTGGCAATCGAGAACGTGGTCAAGGCCCCGCGGGTCATCAACAGTTGCTTGCCGATCTCGACGATCTCGATGAGCTTGGTCGGATTGGAATCGAGGTCGACCATGTTGCCGGCTTCGCGGGCGGCCTGCGTGCCGGTGTTCATCGCCACCCCGACATCGGCCTGCGCCAAGGCCGGCGCGTCGTTGGTGCCGTCGCCGCACATGGCGACGAGCTTGCCCTTCGACTGCTCGTCACGGATCAGCCGCAGCTTATCCTCGGGCGTGGCTTGCGCCAGGAAATCGTCAACGCCGGCTTCGGCCGCAATCGCCGCGGCGGTCATCGAGTTATCGCCGGTGATCATGATGGTGCGGATGCCCATGCGGCGCAGTTCGGCGAAGCGCTCGCGGATGCCGCCCTTGACGATGTCCTTGAGCTGAATGACGCCAAGCAGGTGGTTGTCCTTGGCGACAGCCAACGGTGTGCCACCGGACTTGGCGATGGTGTCGGCGATTGCTTGAAGTTCGCGTGCTGTTTCGGCGCTGATATTTGGCCGCAATGCTTGCACCGCGCCGCCAGCGCCGACGAAAGTCGGTGACGCGTTGAGATAGTTCAAAATCGAATCGACTGCACCTTTGCGAACCCACGAAGAGCCGATTTCGACACCGCTCATGCGCGTCTGCGCGCTGAACGGAATGAAATTGGCGTGAAGTTCGGCAAGCTCGCGGCCGCGGATGCCGTACTTCTCTTTGGCCAGGACTACGATGGAGCGGCCCTCGGGCGTCTCATCGGCCAGCGACGCCAGTTGTGCGGCATCAGCCAATTCGTGTTCGCTGATCCCGCGCACCGGCTTGAACTCGGTTGCTTGGCGGTTGCCGAGCGTGATCGTCCCGGTCTTGTCGAGCAGCAAGGTGTCGACGTCGCCCGCCGCCTCGACGGCTCGGCCGGACATTGCAAGCACATTGAACCGCACCAGGCGATCCATTCCGGCAATGCCGATGGCGGACAATAACGCACCGATTGTCGTCGGAATGAGCGTCACGAACAGCGCCACCAGGATCACCACCGAGATTGTGCTGCCCGCATAGACCACGTAGCTGGGGATAGTGGTTGTAGCGAAAACAAAGATGATGGTGAGGCCGATCAGCAAGATATTGAGCGCAATCTCGTTCGGCGTCTTCTGCCGTTCTGCGCCTTCGACCAGCCGGATCATGCGGTCAAGGAAGGTCGAGCCCGGCGCGGCGGTGATGCGTACGCGGATCCAGTCGGATAGCACCTGCGTGCCGCCAGTGACGGCAGAGCGGTCGCCGCCCGACTCGCGGATCACCGGCGCCGATTCGCCGGTGATCGCCGCTTCGTTGACCGAAGCCATGCCCTCGATCACCTCACCGTCGGAAGGAATAAGGTCTCCGGCCTCGACCAGAACGAGATCGCCGACCTTGAGGGCTGTGCTCGGCACGAGCCGATAGTTCTGTTGATCGCCTGCGCCGGTGATAAGCTTGGCTTGGGTTTCCGTGCGCTGACGGCGCAGCGTGTCGGCTTGTGCTTTACCCCGACCTTCGGCGACGGCCTCCGCGAAGTTGGCAAAGAGCACGGTGAACCACAGCCACAAAATAATCTGGAACTCAAAGCCGATATGCCCGCCACTGGTCGTCAGATCGCGAATCAAGATCACCGTCGTGAGCGCCGTGACGATTTCGAGCACGAACATGACCGGATTCTTCATCAGCGTGCGCGGATTGAGCTTAATGAAGGCCGATCCTATCGCCGGGACGACGATCTTCGGATCAAACAGCGCGGATACCGGCATGCTCTTGCGTAAAGTCGACGTTTCCATCGCAACGGCTCCGAACTAATTAGCCGAGAAAAGAGTGCCGGCGTTGATCGCGAGCTGCTCGACAATCGGACCGAGCGCAAGCGCGGGAAAGAAAGTGAGGCCGCCGACAATGACGATGACGCCGACGACCAGGCCAACAAACAAGCCGCCCGTGGTCGGGAAGGTACCTGCGGATGCTGGCACTGACTTTTTGGCGGCGAGCGAGCCGGCGATCGCCATGGTCGGGATGATCATCCAGAAACGACCGACGAACATCGCGACCGCCCCCGAAAGGTTATAGAATAATGTATTGGCGCTGAGGCCGGCGAACGCGGAGCCGTTGTTGCCGTCCTGGGACGTGTAGGCGTAAAGCACCTCGGTAAAGCCGTGCGGCCCCGGATTGCCCATGGCAGCAACAGCAGACGGCACCTGCATAGCAACCGCCGTCCAGCCGAGAAACATGAGCGGCAGGACCAGGATCGCGAGCATCGCCATCTTGACTTCCCTGGCTTCGATCTTCTTGCCGACGTATTCGGGCGTGCGACCTACCATCAGGCCGGCGACGAAGATGGCCAGGATGACAAACAGCAGCATGCCGTAGAGACCGGAGCCCACGCCGCCGACGATGATTTCGCCAAGCTCGATATTGATCAGCGGGATCATGCCGCCGAGCGCGGTAAACGAATCGTGCATGGCGTTCACCGCACCGCAGGAGGCCGCGGTGGTGATGACCGCAAACAAGGCCGAAGCAACGATGCCGAAACGGACTTCCTTTCCTTCCATGTTGCCGCCTGTGAGGCCGAGTGCGTTCAACGCATCGTTGCCGTGCGCTTCAGCGGCATAACAGGCGAGGACGCCGCCGACGAAAAGAACGCCCATGACAGCAAGCAGCGCCCAGCCTTGGCGTTGGTCGCCGACCATGCGCCCGAAGACGTTGGTCAGTGCCGCACCGACGGCGAAGATCGAAATCATCTGCGCGAAGTTCGAGAACGCCGTTGGATTCTCGAACGGATGTGCGGCATTGGCGTTGAAGAAGCCGCCGCCGTTGGTACCGAGCATTTTGATGGCGATTTGGGAGGCCACCGGGCCCACGGCGATGGTCTGTTTGGCGCCATCCAGTGTCGTCACGTCAACATAGGCGCCGAGGGTTTGCGGTATGCCTTGCCAGACCAGGAACAGCGCATACGGCACGCAGATCGGAATGAGGATGTAGAGCGTCGTGCGCGTAACATCGACCCAGAAATTGCCAACGGTGCGGACTGAATGCCGGGCGAAGCCACGAACGAGCGCAATCGCGAGTGCGATGCCGGTCGCCGCCGACAAATAGTTCTGATGCGTCAGGCCGAGCATTTGCACGAGATAGGACATCGTGCTTTCGCCGCCATAGTTCTGCCAGTTGGTGTTGGTGATAAAGCTCACCGCCGTATTGAACGACAGATCGGGCGCGACTGCAGGCTGTCCCGCCGGATTGAACGGCAACACCGCCTGAACGCGCATCAGAACATAAAGAATGAGAAGGCCGCCGGCGTGGAACAGCAACATGGCAATTGTGTAGGTTACGGCATGCTGCTCGTGCCGCTCGTCGACGCCCGCGATCTTATAGATCGCGCGCTCTACCGGCAGCAGAATCGGCGACAGAAACGTGCGCTCGCCGCCAAACACGCTGGTCATATAGGCGCCCAGCAGCGGCGTCATCGCGACGACGATCGCGCAATAGAGCGCAATCTGGACCCAGCCGATGACGGTCATGGTCATTTCTTCCTTCAGAACTGCTCGGGTTTGAGCAGGGCGTAGGTGAGATAGACGAGCAGTGCGGCGGTCACGACGCCCGCGAGCGAGTAATCGAAAATCATGATGTTGCCCTCAAAGCAGGTCGCAGGCGTAGACGTACGCGATCGACAGGGCAAAGAAGATCGCCCCGATCGCCAGCATGACGACATCCAACATGGAGTGCTCCGACTATGAATTCCTATGGCTACCGGCAGAGGTCACCGGGCGGCGCGTGGTGTTGACGTGCTTCAAAAACGCGCAAAATGTTCTGCTGGCCGCATTAACTGTCATTCTTCGCATAGGAATGCGAGAGGGTAGGGCGGCCGGGCGCATAAAGATCATATAAGAATTGGTCGCAGGCAGTCGGACAGTCGGCGCGGCAGTAGGACATTGGTCCCGCTCGCAAACGCGCCGGCGCCGTCAAGCAATAAACGAAGTCCACAAATCAATTCTGCGAAGTGGGCTTGTGCCGTGGTTAAGGCCGCTATGCCGGTTTTATGACGACGAAGCCGGCTCCATCTCGAATTCATATGCGGTTCAGAGCACATTTGGTCACAGAAAACGAATAACAGGAGCGACCTCCATGAGCGTCATTCTTGTCGATGCAGCTCTCGATGCCGGCGGCAGCA
>JBAUGC010000026.1:0-3354 GCA_049679485.1 Xanthobacteraceae bacterium | reverse complement strand
GCCAGATGGCGATATCGGCAATTGAGTAAGCGTCGGCGACGAATTCGCGGTCCTTGAGCCTGCGGTCGAGCACGCCGTAAAGCCGGTGTGCTTCCTTGAGGTAACGCTCTTCCGCGTATGGCGCTTTGCCCTTGTTGTACTTCACGAAGTGATGCACCTGGCCCAGCATCGGGCCGGGGCCGCCCATCTGCCACATCAGCCATTCGATGACGCGATAACGGGCCTCGCCGGATTTCGGCATCAGCCGGCCGGCCTTGTCGGCGAGATAAATGAGGATGGCGCCCGACTCCATTAGGCTCATGCCGTTGTCGCGATCGACGATTGCCGGAATGCGGTTGTTCGGGCTGATCTTGAGAAAGTCCGGCGCAAACTGTTCGTCCTTGCCGATATCGACCGCGTGCGCGGTGTAGGGCAGCTCCAGCTCTTCGAGCGCGATAGATGCCTTGCGGCCGTTCGGCGTCGTCCAGGTGTAGAGATCGATCACGGGGTGAGGTCCTGTGCTGAGTTGAAAATTAGGTGGGCGGGTAAACTAGGCTGCTCGCAGAGCGGCGATGTGTGCGCCAATATCCCCGCGGATTTTTGGGCCATGAGTTCGCATCTCGGCGAACTCGCTTTCGCTGATGAGATCGTGCAGTCCGGATTTAAAATTCGCCCACGCTTGGGCTAACGTCCACCAAGTTTGCACGTGCGGCCTGGTCGCGGTCCAAAGATCAAGCAGACCGAGATATTCGAGGCGTGCAGCGTACGGCATCAGATTAATGTCGGCGAGCGTGGGATTGCTGCCGAGGATCCACGGCCCGCCGCTTTCGGCGAGCGCGTACTCCAGCATCTTAAAGGCCCGTTCATAGGCGGCAACGCCGTGCACCACGAACGGCGATTTTGCTCCGAGCTCGTACGTCGACTTGAAGCGGTCCGTCCGCCGCGGATCGCCCACGTTGCGAAAACGTTTCTCGCGAGTCTCCGGCGGCATATTTTTCATCCGCTCGCGGAACATCGCCGAGAAACTGATCTCGGTGACGCCGTCGTGCAGTCCCTCATCGACCATTTTGCTCCATAGCCGCATGCGGCTTTGCAGCCACGGGTCTGCGGGAATGAGATGCGGCGGTTCTTTGAACGTCTCGTCGATATATTCACAGATCAGCGTCGACTCGATCACCGGTTTGCCATCATACACCAGTGTCGGCACCACGCCTTTCGGATTGAGCTTCAGGTATTTCGGGTCGTATTGCTCGGTCTTGAACAGATCGACTTTGACCGCCTCCCACTCCAGACCCTTAGCGCGCAGCGTAATCCGCACTTTTTGGCAGCAGACAGAATTGCCAAAGTCGTAGAGGGTAAGCTTGCTCACGCAGCCCTCCTGCCCCACAACCGCGCCGAGGCGATATCCGCGCCTTCTCGGATCGATTTTAGCTTGAGCCACACCGCGGGCTCGATGACCCACTCGCGCCGGGTAAAGGTACCGAAGCCGCAATCGGTCGAGGCGATGACGCGCTCGCGGTCGCCGATCGTCGCGACGGCTTCCTCGATCCGCCGCGCCACGACTTCGGGATGCTCGACAAAGTTCGAGGTCGACTCGACCACGCCGGGAATGAGGATCATGTCCTTGGGAAACGGCACCCGCTTGAGCGCCGCGTATTCGTGGGCATGGCGCGGATTGGAAAATTCGATCGACAGCGCCCCGACATTGGCCTGGTAGAGTGCCGGCAGGATTTTTTCCAGCGCGATGTCGTGGATGTGCGGGCCCTCCCAATTGCCGTAGCAGATATGCAGCCGCACGCGATCGCGCGGAATGCCGGCGATGCCCTTGTTGATCATGGCGACGTGCAGCTCGGTCGCCTTGACGAAGTCGGCGTCCGATCCATCGCGGTAGAACATGGTGCGATCCATGGCGAGATCCGGCGCGTCGATCTGCAGGACGAGGCCGGCCTTGTGGATTGCCAGGTACTCGTTGCTCATCTCGCGGGCGATCACGGCGAGGTAGGCTTCATTGGTGTCATAGAAGGCGTTGAGCATGGTCGAGGCGATGATGCCGGGCGACGGCGCGGTCATGAAGCTTTCCATGAACGGCTTGCCTTCGCCGTCGATCCTTTTGAAACGCGCGATCTCGCGCTCGATCGCCGAGGTGTCGTGATAGTGCAGTTCGCCTTGCGCTTCCGGCGCGTTCTGCTGCCGGCTGACGTTCGGGAAGCGGCGCGTGAGATACTGCACCAGCTCCGGGAACTCCTCGAATTCGCGGCCGCGCCGGCGTTTGGATTCACCGCCGAAGCCCGACATGCGCTGCGGCACATAAGTCTGAAAGCCGACCCGCTGCTGCTCACCATCGTTGCCGCTGTCGATGCCGGCCTCCTTCTGCTTCGCAACAACGTGCCGCACCGCTTTGTCCATTTCGGCGTCGAGTGCCGCCGGGTCGTAGCTGCCGCCGGCTTCGCGCCGGACCAGAAGCTCACTCAGCGCTTCGCTGCGCGGCAGGCTGCCGACATGGGTGGTGAGGATGCGGTCTCGACTGACAATCATGGTACTGGCTCCGGCCCTTGGCACTTTAGTTTCCAAGACGTGGATGCCCGGCACAAGGCCGGGCATGACGATTTGGAAAGGTGCCGCAGCACTATCGGATTGCGGCAAATTGCGCCATCGGCATAATGGCTTGGCGTGGGCAAACAATGGGCAAATCCCAAGGCTGCCCGTCGAGGAAACGCCGCGATGAATGTCGCTCAGACGCCGCGCGTGCGCGCCGATACGATCCCGCGCGATTACAATTTCGCCGCCGACATCCTCAAGGGCAATCTAGAAGCCGGCCGCGCCGGCAAGCTCGCTTATGTCGATCAGCGCCAGGGCTGGACCTATGGCGAACTGGCAACGCGCGTCGACAATTTTGGCAACGTGCTGCGCTCGCTCGGCATCCGCCGCGAGGAGCGCATCCTGATCTGTCTGCTCGACGGTATCGATTGGCCGACGGCATTCCTCGGTGCGATCAAGGCCGGAATCGTGCCGGTGCCCGTCAATACGCTGCTCACCCCGGACGATTACCGCTTCATGCTCGGTGACAGCCGGGCGCGGCTGCTGGTCGTGTCCGAAGAGTTGTTTCCCAAATTCGCTAACCTGATCGGGCCGAGTGCCGACCTGGCCCATGTCGTCGTTTCCGGAGCGAACGGGTACGGTCATCCGCGCTTTGAGGATCTGCTTGCCGCAGCTAGCGCCGAATCCGCAACCGCACCGACCGTGCGCGACAACATCTGTTTCTGGCTCTACACTTCGGGTTCGACCGGCAAGCCCAAAGCCGCGGTGCACACTCACGCCGATCTGAAATTCACCGACGAACTTTACGGCAACCCCTTTCTCGGCCTTACCGAGAAC
>JBAUGC010000025.1:0-5230 GCA_049679485.1 Xanthobacteraceae bacterium | reverse complement strand
GCTCATCCTGCTGTACGCCAACGTGCCGATAGTCGGCATGTAGATCACATTTGCCCGAATAGGGACCGCTGACCCTATTCGGGCAATTACAACGCTCCATTCACTATCAGCGATCTCCTGCGCAATTTCGCCACATTCTGACCACGCTCGGATTCGATATCTAGCCGGCGGGGATCGGGGATAATGCGGCTTCGACTGCGGGTGGCGTTGTCACGGTTGGCGCCGATCGGTGTTTGCGCCGCGATTGGCCTTTCGCTCGCCAACTGCTCCAGCAGCGTGGATCCGCGCTACGGCGTTTCGGCAAGCCCGCGCGTTGTCGACGACGGCGAGCCGGTGCCCAAGGGTGGCGGCGTCTACCGCGTCGGCGCGCCGTATGTCGTCGCCGGCCGCACCTATTTTCCAACGGATGATCCCAACTATCGGGCTGAGGGCCTCGCCTCGTGGTACGGCGATGATTTCCACGGCCGTATGACCGCGAACGGCGAAGTTTTCGATCTCAATGCAATCTCGGCGGCGCATCCAACCCTGCCGCTGCCGAGCTATGCACGCGTGACCAATCTCTCTAACGGCCGTTCCATCATTGTCCGCATCAATGATCGCGGACCGTTTCACGGTAACCGAATCATCGATGTATCGGGCAGGGCAGCTTATCTCCTCGGCTTCCGGGCCGCCGGCACCGCCTGGGTGCGGGTCGAGTACGTCGGGCGCGCACCGCTCGAAGGTTCCTACGACAGGATCCTCGAGGCAACGTTGCGGCTGGACGAGCCGGCGCCGGCGCCCAATGGCGTCAAGCTCGCCGCAACGTCAATTGTCCCGGTGATGACGCGCGCGCCGGTGCCAGCACGCAACACCCGGCTGGCCAGCGCAGCACAAAATGACGTTTCGCCTGTCCCCGTCGGGGCAATCGCGCAGCCGGTTGCCTACGCAACCCAGCCAGACGGCTTCAGCGGCCCCGACCAGTTGCTTAGCGGGCGCGGCCTCTACTGATTTTAACGCTGTCGCTGCGACATTGACGCAGTTGTGCGCTGCCACCTTGCGCGCGGCGCGCGGTTCGCGTGACAATGGGCTTTCCGTTTTATCGCACTGAGAAGTGGAGGCGGCTTTGTCGGCCGTGCATCGTCAAGTTTTCCGGCCTGGATGGGCGTTGACTGCTGCAGTCGGCGCGCTGTTGGCCGTGATCGCGCTTGCTGCCCAGGCCGCCTCCAACATGAATGTCAAGAAGGACGAGCCGTTTCAGATCAGCGTGCCCAACGCGCTCCTTCTGGATACCAACAGTGACAGCGTCCTGTTCGAGAAAGGCGGCGATCAGCTGGTCCCGCCGGCGAGCCTCGCCAAGCTCATGACGCTCGAATTCGTATTCAACGAAATCAAGCAAGGCCGCCTCAAGCTCGACCAGGAGTTCATGATCACCGAAAACGCCTGGCGCAAGGGCGGGGCGCCGTCGCACGGCTCAACCATGTTTGCGGCCATTCACAGCCGGGTGAGTTTGGACGATCTTCTGCACGGCATCATTGTCGATTCCGCCAATGACGCTTGCATCGCGATTGCAGAGGGCATCGCCGGCAACGAGGCGGCATTCGGCGAGATGCTAACCAAGCGCGCCCGCGAAATCGGGCTGGAGAAATCGACCTTCACCAATGCGACGGGCTATTCGGATCCAAACCTGCGCGTGACGCCGCGTGAGCTCGCCTATTTGGCGCGCCATATCATGCGGACTTATCCCGATTTCTATTCATATTTCTCGGAGCGCGAATTCACCTGGAACAAAATCCGCCAAACCAACCGCAATCCTTTGCTGGCCATGGGCATCGGAGCGGATGGACTTAAGACCGGCGAAACCTCCGAGGCCGGGTTCAATCTGGTGGGATCGGCGGTGCAGGACAATCTGCGGCTGATCGTGGTGATTACCGGCGCCAGGTCGGACAAGGAGCGGGCCGAGGAAGCGCGCAAGATGCTGGAGTGGGGTTTCCACGGCTTCGAGGCGCGGGTCCTGTTCGCTGAAGGACAGACCGTCGGCGAGGCGCGAGTCTTCGGCGGCGATACGCGCTACGTCCCCCTCATCGCAGCCGGCACCATCAGTATGATGATGCCGCGCAACGGCGGCGAGCATCTGCTGGCTCGCATCGTCTATTCCGGGCCGGTACCGGCGCCGGTGAGCAAAGGCCAAAGCATCGGCAAGCTGAAAGTCTGGCGTGGCGAGAGCCTCGCCCTTGAAGTGCCGCTCAAGGCTGCCGAGGACGTCGGTGCGGGCAGCATGTCGCATCGCGCCATGGATGCGGCGACTGAGTTGATGATCGGTCTGTTTCGCGCCGGCGTGAATAAACTATAATGCCGCCTTGGTCCGTTCGGGGCGCTGCGTCGCGCCGTTTGCATGCGCCTTCGTATCTTGGTCGAAATTAGTACCCTAAGTCATTGGACCTAAGCTTGTTTAATCCGAGTTTGTCGCGCCGAAGCCCGGCAATGCTTACATCAGCATCCGCGCGGGCCGGTCCGAGCGGGACAATTTAGCATGGGTGGCAAATTCATTACCTTCGAAGGCGGCGAGGGGACCGGCAAGTCGACGCAAGCTTCATTGCTGGCGCTGCGGCTGGCGTCGCTTGGAATAGGCGTGCAGCTCACGCGCGAGCCGGGCGGTTCGCCGGGTGCTGAAATCATTCGTCACGTGCTGCTGTCCGGTGCGGCAAAGCCTTTGGGGCCGGATGCCGAGGCGATGCTGTTTGCGGCGGCGCGCGACGATCATGTGCAGCAAACCATCCTGCCGGCGCTGGACGCCGGCAAATGGGTCATTTGCGACCGCTTCGCCGATTCAACCCGGGTCTATCAGGGCGTCCTCGGCGCGGTCGATCTACGCCTGATCACCGCGCTTGAGCGCGTGTCCATTGGCGATCTAAAGCCCGACCTTACTTTCGTGCTCGACGTACCGGCCCAAATAGGAATGAGGCGCGCGGCGGGCCGGCGCCGCGGCGGCAAAGCTGATCGCTTCGAAGCAGAAGATATCGCCTTTCACGAAAAGCTGCGTGAAGCCTACCTGGAGCTGGCCGCGGCCGAGAACGAGCGATGCGTCGTCATTGACGCCAAGGCGCCGAAAAAGATCGTAGCACAACGCATCTGGGATGCCGTGCAGGAGAAGCTCGAACCGGGAAGGGCGCCCGCCGGATTGGAGAATGCGGCTCATGAGCCCGCAAGCTACCGAACCTGACGAGGCGTCGCTGCCATCCGCAACGAGCGCTTTCTACGGCAACACCGGAGCCGAAGCCGCACTGCTCGCCGCCTATCGCAGCCGGCGCGTTCCGCACGCCTTCCTGCTTATCGGCCAAAAGGGCATCGGCAAGGCGACGCTGGCTTATCGGTTTGCTCGCTTCGTGCTCGCTCATCCAGACCCGGCTGCGCCCGAGGTGCAGGATGCGACTTCGCTGAACGTCGATGCGGCACATCCGGTCGCGCGCCGAATGGCGGCGCGCGCCCAAGGCGATCTCCTGATTTTGGAGCGAACGCCAAATGACAAGGGCGTTCTGCGCCAGCAGATTGCCGTGGAAGACATCCGGCGCACCATCGGCTTCTTCGGCTCGACCGCCGCGGAGGGGGGCTGGCGCATCGCCATTGTCGATGCCGTCGATGAGCTTAACCGCTTCGGCGCCAACGCGCTCTTGAAAGTGCTTGAAGAACCGCCGCAGCGGACGTTGTTATTGCTGGTTTGTCATTCCGCGGCGCGCGTATTGCCGACATTACGCTCACGCTGCAGCGTCATGACCATGCGGCCCTTGCAGCAGACCGACGTAGCTGCGGCGCTCGCCGCGGCAATTGGCAGATCGGCGAGCGATCCGGAGATCCAAGTAGCGGCCGCTGCCGCCGACGGCAGCGTCGCGCGCGCTTTGACTTTCCTCGATGCGGATGCATTGGCGCTGCGCCAGCAAGCACTCGACCAACTCGATCGCTTGCCTGCAATCAACGCCGGCGCGCTGCATGCGCTTGGCGACGCGCTCGCCGGCGTTGACCCGCAGCCGCTCGCCGCCTTCGTCGATACCGTCAATGTCTGGCTGTCGCGGCGTCTGGATCGCGGCAAGGACGATCTCGGCCGTCTCGCGCAATTGGCCGGAGCCTGGGAGCGGATCAATCAGGCGGCGCAGGATGCGGCTGAGTACAATTTAGAGCGAAAGCCGCTGGTTTTCAGTGTGTTCGGCTTGCTTGCGGAGGCGACGAGCGGTTGATACCTATGCCCCATCCTTGGCCGGGCTTGTCCCGGCCTTTGGTCATTTGAGGCGCCGCCACTTGGAGAGCGCCTCCCGTTTAGGGCGCCGAGCTGCGGCGCGGGAATGAGATGGCTGGCAAGCCCTACTACATCACCACCGCGATCGCCTATCCAAACGGCCCGCCGCATATCGGCCACGCCTACGAAGCGATTGCCACCGATGCCATTGCCCGCTTCATGCGGCTCGACGGTCGTGATGTGTTCTTCCTCACCGGCACCGACGAGCACGGGATGAAGATGTTGCAGACGGCAAACAAGGAGAATCTGACGCCGCGCCAGCTGGTCGAGCGCAACGTGCCGCGCTTCCAGGCCATGGTGAAAATGCTCAATTGCTCGAACGACGACTTCATCCGCACCACCGAGCCGCGCCACTACCGCTCCTCGGAAGCGATCTGGGAGCGGATGGAGGCGAACGGCGACATTTATCTCGACAAGTATGCCGGCTGGTACTCGGTGCGCGATGAGGCCTACTACGACGAGAGCGAAACCCGGCTCGACGACAAGGGGCAACGGCTCGGGCCGAACGGCACGCCGGTCGAATGGGTCGAGGAGGAGAGCTATTTCTTCCGGCTGTCCGCTTATCAGGACAAACTTCTCGGCCTCTACGCAAGCGATCCGAACTACGTGCTGCCGCGCGAACGGCTCAACGAGGTCGTGAGTTTCGTCAAAAGCGGGCTCCAGGACCTTTCCATTTCGCGCACTACGTTCGACTGGGGCGTGAAGGTGCCGGCTAATCCCCGGCACGTGATGTACGTTTGGGTCGATGCGCTTACCAACTACATCACCGCCGTCGGCTATCCCGATACCGACAGTGAAAAGTTCCGCCGCTACTGGCCGGCCGACCTGCACGTGATCGGCAAGGACATCGTGCGCTTCCACGCGGTGTACTGGCCGGCCTTTCTGATGTCGGCGGGGGTCGCGGTGCCGCGGCGTATCTTCTCCCACGGGTTCTTGTTCAACCGCGGAGAGAAAATGTCGAAG
>JBAUGC010000024.1:0-2129 GCA_049679485.1 Xanthobacteraceae bacterium | reverse complement strand
CAACGTCTCTGCCGGTGGCGTTGTCAGCGCCACGTCGATATCGGGTGGCACGCTCAACGTCGATTCCGGCGGCACGGCCGACGCCATTGACGCGCTGGCACCGTCCGGCACACTCAAAGTCGCTTCCGCCGGCACGGCCCACGCCGCTTCGGTTGGCAGCGGCTTCTCCGGCGCCATGAACGTGGCCTCAGGAGGCACCGTCAGCGGCGTATCAGTCGGCAACAACGGCACGCTCAACGTCTCTTCCGGCGGCGTGGTCAGCGCCTTGACGATTAATGATCCGAATGACCCGAACGTCGGCGCGACAGCCAATATCCTGTCCGGTGGCGCCGTCGACGGTACCACCAAGATCGACGGCGGACAGTTGATATTGGACGCCGGCGCTATGTTTGAACCCAAAGCGAAGCTAACGATTATGAACACCGGCTGGCTGGTGCTCGAACAGGACTCATTCAAAGGCACTATCAAAGATTTCGGCGGATCGGACAACTTAGACCTGGCCAAGATCAGATTCATCGGCCAGGAGCCGGACGCGACCGCTGCGACCTTTACGCAAACCAGCGGGGCCAGCGGCCTTCTTCAAGTGGCACAGGGAAGCCACGTCATCGACCTCCACTTGACCGGCACCTACACGACCGCGAACTTCGCTCTGCAGAGCGATGGTGTACACGGCACGTGGGTTAGTTTTGTCCCCAATGCCTCGCTGGCGGGTCACGGATAGAGCAGTCATCATCAGATCGATCTGCGTCGATCCGAAACAAAGTCCAAAACGAAAACACCCGGCGAACAGAGCTTCTCGCATCCGCTCGCTCGGCACTGCGGTTGTCAGAACGAAAAAGTCAGGCCGAAGCACCTGAGCATGTCGGCTCATGGCCCGAAACCGAAGTGCCGAGCCGCCTACGATTTCGTCACGATCGGGTGAAAAGCAGACATCCCGTAGACATCGCGAATGGCATGCGATCGACTCGAGACGGAAATCGAGCTTGGCTATTCGATCACTTCGTCGGCGAGCGCGAGCAACTTAGCCGGGATTTCAATGCCGAGCGTCTTGGCTGTGATCAGGTTGATCACAAGCTCGAACTTGGTTGCTTGCTGAACCGGCAGATCGGCGGGCTTTTCGCCTCTCAAAATACGCGCGGTGTAGGTGGCGGCGAGGTGGGCGGTTTCAATGAGATTGTTGCCGTAGCTCATCAGGCCGCCTGCGGCGACATACTCGCGAAACGGATAGATCGTAGGGATGGCGTGCTGTGCCGCCAACGTGACGATTTGGCCGCGTCGACTCGTGAAAAAGACTTCGCCGGGGACAAGCAACGCGCCGGCGCGTCGTTCCGTCATCGCCGCGAAGGCAGCGTCGATCTCTTCTGCTGTCTTAGCGTTCAATAACAGGAGCTCCGTACCGTTCGCTCGCGCCGCCTTCTCTAGGTCTGACGGATCTGGAAGAACGGTCGGATTGTCGGGGTTCGTAAGCACCGCGATCACGGTCGCGCTGGGAGCGGTCATGCGGACCAGTTCCATCTGCTTCGGAACCAGAACTGGGACGAACACTGTCACGCCCGTGACGTTGCCGCCTGGCCGGTTGAGGTTTGCGACAAGGCCACTTCTGACGACGTCCTGACCGACCATGAAGACGATGGGGATGGCGGATGTCGCTTTCATCGCAGCCTGGGCAACGATGTCCCCGCCGAACGCGGCGATCACGGCTACATGACGACGGGCCAACTCTTCGGCAAGCGTTGGAAGATTTTCGAAACGCCCGTCAGCCCATCGGTATTCGATGGCAACGTTTTGACCCTCGACGTACCCTGCCACTCGCAATCCTTCGCGGTAGGCATTCACCTGTTCGGCAAAGCCCGCTGCCGATCCCCCGTGGAGATACCCGATCACCGGCATCCCCGACTGCTGCGTGCGCGCCGCGAGCGGCCAGCCGACGGCCACACCGCCGAGCGCCGATATAAAGCGCCGCCTTCCAATGTCGGTTGCCATTTGACGCCAACCCAATTTGGGAGTCACACGCACTGGAATGTGGCGGGAACGATAGCACGCCTCCGAAGCGGGGTCCGCGACGCACTTCACAGTCCGCAGGAGGGCCGGAGGGACGTCTGGTGTTGTGCAGGTTTCTCGGACGCCGG
>JBAUGC010000023.1:0-24221 GCA_049679485.1 Xanthobacteraceae bacterium | reverse complement strand
GCCAAGCGAGGGCGGGGATACCGTTGATCCATGGACGCCCCGGTGTCCTTGCCCACCGCCGCGGATGTCGACGCAGCCGCTCGTCGACTTGCCGGTGTCGCCTTGCACACACCGCTTCTGACTTCCGCTGCACTCGACGCAATGACCGGAGGGCGCGTCTTTCTAAAAGCCGAAACCTTGCAACATACCGGCTCGTTTAAGTTCCGCGGCGCCTACAACAAACTGGCTGCGATCCCGCCCGAGCAGCGCGCCGGCGGCGTCGTGGCGTTCTCGTCGGGAAATCATGCCCAGGGAGTGGCGGCGGCGGCGCGGCTCCTCGGCATGCGCTGCGTGATCGTAATGCCTCGTGACGCCCCCCGCGCCAAACGCGAACGGACCGCAGCACTCGGCGCCGAAATCGTGCTTTACGACCGCACCCGCGACGACCGCGAGGCGATCGCCGGTGAAATCGCGGCGCGTCGCTGTGCCGTTCTCGTGCCGCCCTACGACGACGCGTTGATTATCGCCGGCCAGGGCACCGCCGGCCTTGAGATCGTCGAGGATTTACGCGCGCTCGGCCTGGTGCCCGATGTCGTCGTGGTGACCGCGTCCGGCGGCGGACTGACTGCTGGTATTGCCCTTGCGGTTCGGGCGCGCGCACCGAATGCCGCGCTGTACACAGCCGAGCCGCAGGGATTCGACGATCACGCGCGCTCGTTCCGCAGCGGACAACGCGAGCAGAATGCCGCACTCAGCGGCACAATTTGCGACGCGTTGATGGCGCGCATGCCGGGCAAGCTCACCTTTGCGATCAACCAATCGCTGGTCGGAGCCGGTGTTGTGGCAAGCGATGAAGAAGTCGCCGCCGCGGTCGCGTTCGCGTTTTCAGAATTAAAGCTCGTGGTCGAGCCGGGCGGAGCTGTTGCCCTTGCCACGCTGATGACCGGCAAGATCGACGTTACCGGCAAAATTGCCGTCGCCGTCTTATCGGGCGGCAACATAGATCCGGAGCTGTTCTCGCGGCTCGTCGCCTAGTGTGATTCGTCCGACTACCCAGCGGTCGCATTCCGCGCAGGAAATCAGGACAAGTCGACGCCATCCGACCCGTTGCCGCGTAAGCGCCGAGGCTTCATTTCAAGGACGCAACCGCCTCCATAAATTTTCCGCTTGCGCGAAAAATAGGCGATGAAAGCTCTACGCGCCGGCACCCGGCAAGAAGCAGCGGATCTGTGTTGACCCCTCCGCATCCGTGTAAGGCCAGACTACCGCCGGGCCGAAACGATTAGGCTCCGTTACCAGAGCGTTCTCGGGCACGATGATCCATTCGCCGTGCAGCCGCACGCGATAGCGGCCATCCTGAGTGTCCCAATCGACATCCTGGACACTAAAGCCATCGGCGAACGAACAACATAACCCCTTTCCGCTCGCCAACTGATCGAACCATGCGTGAAGTGGTTCATTGGCGTAGCGACCGTCATCACGCGCAGACACATTACTTGAAGCCAACATACTCATGCACAACGCAACAACCATCACTGTGGGACAGATGAGTCTCTGCATCGTGGCCTCCAGATGATCGTATTATGCGGACCAACAAACAAAGGGTCCGGCAGACCTGGAGAACGAAATTGCCTGCTCTCGTTGTTGCTCCGCATCGAACTCAATCCTAAGCAACTTCCGTGCCGCTCACCGAATCACTCCATGGGAAGACATTCCCGGTTAACAGGAAATGAACGCGGATAACAGACACGCGTGAGCAATAAGTTGCGTGGAACCTGAATCGTTCCGCGCCAACGAAAAAAGCTGAGCCTAGCTGAACAGCGCAATGAGTTCTTCGTCGCTCAGCGCGAGCACATCTGCGAGCGCATCGTTTTGGATCTTGCGTCGCATTACCGGCGCCATTGGCGGCAAAATGTCACTCGGCAGTGCGATTTCTGGTCCGACCGCGTGTTCCGCCCCTGCCGTGATTTGCGAAGCAGTCTCAGACCTCGGCTCCAACGGAGGGCCCGATGCCTGCTGGAGACCCGCTTGCACCTGACCCTCCGGCAACGGCGAAGTCAAAGGAAGCTCGCCCAGCGGCGAACTGATCAGCGCCAGCTTCGCTGAGCCTGTAGAATCGGCATCGGTAGCAGATTCGCCCACGGTAAGATGAAACCGCTCGGCGTCTGTGCCGCTTGGCGTTCCATTGTCTGCGGTCTGTTCAGAGGCACTGCTCGGTAACGATTCGATGCGCTCCGCGGTCGCGCGCTCGTCGAACGCCGCATCATCGCGCGCCACTTCTTCCCCGGCGGCACGCGCCTTCGCACCTGGGCTTTTGGCCGAGTCGAACAGCGCGATCAGATTGGCAACGGATGCCGACAGGTCGCTCAGCAATGAGGCGGCGCTCAGCATGCCCGCAGATGCCGCATTGCTGCGCACCATGGCGTCACCAACTTCGCGCGCGGCCACTTCCAGCGCGTCACACAAAGCCGGTTCGACATCCCGACGGCGTAACGCCATACCGATATCCTGGATACGCTCGACTGCCAGAAGATCGTTGTTCACCGAAATGCTGCTTGACGAGAGAACCGCCTGTGATTGCTCGATCGCGCGAGCCAGGGCGGCAAGACCGCGAAATATCGTGACAGGTATCTCTTGGACCGGATTGTCGCGCATAGCCGCCTCAAGGCGAGCCACGGTGCTCAAAAACTTGCGCGTATCGGAATGAAGATGGCCGCTGTTGTGTGCCGCAAGAAAGTTGCGGCCACGCTCGGTCGCCATGAGCGTAGCATAGACAGCCTGATAATCCGCCTCGTTCAGCGATTCGGTCAGGACATCCGACACTGATAAAGGATCGTTGGCCATCGTTCCCCCGGCGGGTGATGAACGACACAGCACAACACCGTTAGCGCCGCAATCGGCACCAGGGATCGCAGCAGCGAGATACCCACAGACGTGCCTCTGCGGTGAGCCCGATCGAACAGCCTGCGCTCATCCCCACAACGCAGGCTCGGGCGGATAGACAAGACTACCTTCGTAGCGCAAGCCGTCTGCACGATCTTTTGCCAGCAACAGCGGACCGTCGAGATCGACGAAGCCCGCACGCTGCGCCACGAGTATGGCGGGTGCCATTGCCAGCGAGGTCGCGACCATACAACCCACCATGATGGCAAAGCCTTGCTGCTCGGCTCCGGCGGCGAGTGCCAATGCCTCGGTGAGGCCCCCGGCCTTATCGAGCTTGATATTGACCGCGTCGTACTTCCCCACAAGCGCATGCAGCGAAGCTCGATCGTGTACGCTCTCATCGGCACAAACCGGAATCGGGCATTTGCCGCGTGCAAGCGCGTCATCGCGGCCTTCGGGTAAAGGCTGTTCGATGAGGGTTACGCCGGCATCGGCGCAAGCCGCCAGATTGAGGGCAAGATTGTCTTCGTTCCAGCCCTCATTTGCGTCGACGATCAGTTCCGCTCGCGGCGCAGCATGGCGGACCGCCGCAATCCGCTTGCCGTCGTCAGGTCCGCCGCCGAGCTTGATCTTCAGCAAGGGCCGCCACGCGGCACGCTCCGCCGCTGCCGCCATGTCCGCCACCGAGGCGAGCGAGATCGTGTAGGCAGTCGTGAGCGGCCTGGGGCTGGCGAGTCCGGCCAATTCATGCGCGCGATTGCCAGTTTGCTTGGCGTTAACGTCCCAGTAAGCACAATCGAGTGCATTACGGGCCGCACCCGCGGCAATCGCGTGCTGGAGCGCAACCCGGTCCATGCCCTGCCGCACGAGCGGGCGCACCGATTCGATAGTTGCCACAATACCGTCCGGAGTCTCGCCGTAGCGTGCGTAGGGGACGGTTTCGCCACGACCGTAGTACTTTCCGTCGTTGAGTTCGGCCACCACCACGACAGCTTCGGTTTTACTGCCTCGGCTGATCGCGAAGGTACCGGCCAGCGGCCAGCGCTCAATCCGGACGGAGAGCTCCATGCGAGGGGCAATATGATCGTTTTCTGGCCGGCTCAAGCGGCGACCCCGCGCCTCGGAGCCTCGGCGGAGCGTCAAACCTTGAATGCCGTCTCGCTCGTCGCTACGGCAAGGGGCGAACATCTGGCGCTGATCGCCACCGGCGCCTGGACGGTCGAGCAGGCCGCCGAGCTTGAAAGGCTCATCGACGAAACAACGCGGCGTTACGCTGAAGCCCACGGCGTCGACATCGACCTCGGAAGCCTCGAGCGCTTGGACAGTTTCGGCGCCTGGCTTATCGAGCGCCTCAAACGCACGTTCACCCAGCGCGGCTCAACGGCGCGCATTGTGGGCGTTTCCGCCACCGACCGCGGCCTCATCGAGGAGCTTGCGCTGGTCAACCGGACCCCAGCACTGGACCGCGTCGCACCAAATCGTATTTTGCTTGCGCTCAATTCCGTCGGCCGGAGCGTCGCCGAAATCGGCTGGTCGCTCGTGCTGCTGATCCAGCTTCTCGGCGCTCTGACACACGTGGTGCTCGGTACGATCGCCCATCCGGCGCGGCTGCGTCTGACTTCAACCGTGCATCAGCTGGAACGCGTCGGTTGGCGCGCGGTGCCGATTATCCTGCTGAGCACGTTTCTGATCGGCGCCATTCTCGCCCAGCAGGGCATCTTCCGCTTCCGCCCTCTCGGTATGGAGATCTACGTCGTCGACATGGTCAGTATCCTGGTGTTGCGCGAAGTCGGTGTGCTCATCGTCTGCGTGATGGTCGCCGGCCGTTCCGGAAGCGCGTACACCGCCGAGCTCGGCTCGATGAAGATGCGCGAGGAAATTGACGCCCTGCGCACCATGGGCCTCGACCCGATCGAGGTGCTGGTATTGCCGCGCATCATCGCGCTCGTGGTGGCGGTGCCGATGCTGACGTTTATCGGCTCGATGGCGGCGCTCTACGGCGCTGGGCTGGTGTGCTGGTTCTACGGCGGCATGGCGCCCGACATCTTCCTTGAGCGGCTGCGCGAGGCGATCTGGCCGCCGACATTCGCGGTCGGGATGATCAAAGCGCCGTTCATGGCACTCACGATCGGCCTGGTCGCCTGTGTCGAAGGCTTCGAAGTGGAAGGCAGCGCCGCCTCACTCGGCCTCAAGACCACGGCGTCTGTGGTCAAGTCGATCATTCTCGTCATCGCCCTCGACGGTTTTTTTCGCCATGTTCTTCGCCGGCCTCGGAATCTGACCGATGGCAAGCAATACCGCAGTGATCAGCGTGCGCGAGCTCGTGGTCCGCTTAGGCGAGGTAACGGTGCTCGATCATGCGACGCTGGATGTTTTTGAAGGCGAAATCCTCGGCTTCGTCGGCGGCTCGGGCGCGGGAAAATCGGTGTTGATGCGCACGATCATTGGGCTCATTCCGAAGTGTAACGGCACGATCGAAGTATTCGGAACCGATCTCTCCACACTCAGCGGGCGCGCGCGGCGTTCGATCGAACAGCGCTGGGGCGTACTGTTTCAGCAAGGCGCACTGTTTTCGTCGCTCACCGCCCTGCAAAACGTGCAGTTCCCGATGCGGGAATATCTTAATTTGTCACCACGTCTCATCAATGAGATCGCGCTCGCCAAGCTCGAAATGGTCGGCCTCAACGCCGACGTGCGCGGAAAATATCCAGCAGAACTCTCCGGGGGCATGGTCAAGCGGGCAGCACTGGCACGCGCGCTTGCGCTCGATCCCGATATTGTTTTTCTCGACGAGCCGACGTCCGGACTCGATCCGATCGGCGCCGCCGAGTTCGACGCCCTCATTCGCACCTTGCAGCGTACGCTGGGACTGAGCGTCTTTATGGTCACGCACGATCTCGACAGCCTACACACGGTCTGCGACCGCATCGCGGTACTGTCCGAAGGACGCGTCATCGCGGCAGGTCCAATAGAAACAATGCTTGCATCCGAGCACCCATGGCTCAAATCCTATTTCCGGGGCGAACGCGGGCGCCTCGTCCATCACTAAGTCCGCGCAGCGGGGACATTCATGGAAACGAAGGCAAACTATATAGTCACCGGCGCGTTCACGATCGCTGTAATCGCCGGAGTGTTTGGTTTCATCCAGTGGTTCCAGAACAGCGGCGGTAGTGGTGAGCGGACCGTTTACCGCGTGGTCTTCGCCGGTTCGGTGTCCGGGCTGCGCCCAGGTTCCTCGGTGCTGTTCGACGGCGTCCGGGTCGGCGAGGTAACTAAGCTTGCGCTCGACGCCAGTGACCCGCGCAAGATTCAGGCATCGATCTCGCTCGATCCCACGGTACCGGTGCGCACCGACACCAAAGTGACGCTGCAATTCCAGGGGCTGACCGGGCTGGCCCAGGTCTCGCTCACTGGCGGAGCGGTAGACGCCCCGCGCGTCACTGCCGACTCTGGCAAGCCGCCGATCCTCTATGCCGATGCCCACGCCGGCGCCGACGTCACTCAGGCGGCGCGCGAGGTGCTTGCCCACATCGACGGTCTCGTTTCGGAGAATGAAACGGCGCTGCGCGCTTCGGTGCACAATATCGAAACCGTGACAGCCGCGCTGGCGCGAAACTCTGAGCGCCTCGACAAGGTCATGGCCGGCGTCGAAGACCTCACCGGCGGCGGCGACAAACCTGGCGAGATTGCCGAGGCTGCAGAGGCGATCCGCCGGCTCGCCACTAATCTCGATAAACGCACCGATGAGATTTCGGTCGGACTGACGCGCTTCACCAATTCCGGTCTCAAGGAGTTCGAGGCCTTCGCGGTCGATGGCCGTCACACGCTCGCCGAACTGAACAAGGCGATCAAGAACATCGACGAACACCCGTCGCGGCTTATCTTCGGACACTAAGGACCGCGACGGGAACGCCCGGCGTTGATAATCGCTGCGGAATATGGTGGCGAAAGCGACCTTAGTGCAGGCCTCGATCTATGTGATTATCTCTGCCTGAAGCTCAAGCTGCGATCTCCGTCTCCTCATCCGGATCGATCAAGGTGAGACCGGGAATCACCCGCGCCGCATCGGTCTCGAACCACGTGAGAATCTCGAAACGCCCGTCCGGGTGTTCGGCCAGCGCCGTGCAGCTCTCAACCCAGTCGCCGCAATTCATGTAACGAATACCGAAATTGTCGTGGATCACGGCGTGGTGGATGTGGCCGCAGATGACCCCATCGACATTGCGGCGTTGCGCCTCGGCGGCCAGCGTTTCTTCGAATGCGCCGATATAGTTCACGGCATTCTTGACCTTGCGTTTCGCCCATTGCGACAGCGACCAATAAGAAAATCCCAGCCGGCGGCGAATCGCATTGAAATAGCGGTTGATCAAAATGGCCAGATCGTACGCGGTGTCGCCGAGCAGCGCGAGCCAGCGCGCATGCTTGACCACCATGTCAAAGACGTCGCCGTGCACGACCAGATAACGGCGGCCATCGGCACCCTCATGGATCGCCGTTTCCACGACCTCGATGCCGCCGAAATGCGTGCCGTAATAATCGCGCAGGAATTCGTCGTGGTTGCCAGGCACGTAGACAAAACGTGCGCCTTTGCGGGCCTTACGCAGCAGTTTCTGGACCACGTCGTTGTGCGGCTGCGGCCAATACCAGCCTTGCCGCAGCTGCCAGCCGTCAACAATGTCGCCGACCAGATAAATCGTGTCGGCGTCGTGATAGCGCAGGAAGTCCAGGAGCCGTTCGGCCTGGCAGCCGCGCGCGCCGAGATGAACATCTGAAATGAACAGAGTACGGAACAGACGCGTGCCGTGCTCAAGTGTCACGATGTTTGATCTCTCGGTGATACAGCATGGCCGGGCGTATAAGTGGATTCGATGGCAGGTAAATGACAACAAAAGTTAACGCAGCGCCGCGTGACAAAGGTTAACGCCGGCTTTAACGCTCGCCTGAGTCACAGCGCTGTCATGGCGTTTGGCTAAATGTCGCCGCGATGACAGCGCCGATTCTCGCCGCCGCTTCGTTTTGTCTGGCCACCACAGCCATTCATTTCACGAGCATCGTAATTGCGAGCGTCCGTTTGCGCCGGCAACCGCCCGCGGAGCCGCTCTCTCAGCAAAATATGCCCCCTGTCAGCCTGGTGCGGCCGCTGTGCGGCATCGACAATTATGCCGCCGAGACGCTGCGGACGACGTTCGATCTCGATTGTCCGCGCTGCGAAATTCTGTTCTGTGTCGCTTCCGCCCAGGATCCTGTCATCCCACTCGTTGAAACGCTGATAGCAGAACATCCTGCCGCCAGCGCGAAGCTGCTGATCGGCGACGATAAGGTGAGCAACAATCCGAAGCTCAATAACGTGCTCAAAGGCTGGCGTGCAGCCGAGCACGACTGGATTGTGCTCGCCGACTCAAACGTGCTGATGCCGGCGGACTATCTCGAGCGTCTGCTGGGAAGCTGGCGCGCCGATACCGGTCTGGTTGCTTCGCCGCCCATTGGTTCGCGGCCAAAAGGAATTTGGGCGGAACTCGAATGCGCGTTCCTCAACACCTACCAGGCGCGTTGGCAGTATGTCGCCGATGCCCTCGGTTTCGGTTTCGCCCAGGGCAAGACCATGTTGTGGCGGCGGGCCGACCTTGAACGTGCCGGCGGCATCGAGACGCTCGCCAAGGAAGTCGCCGAAGACGCCGCTTCGACCAAGATCGTGCGCAACGTCGGCCTCAAGGTGCGGCTGGTCGACCGTCCTTTCCCCCAACCGCTCGGCTATCGGACTGCCGCCGAAGTTTGGAATCGGCAGCTGCGCTGGGCGCGCCTGCGACGCGCAAGTTTCCTTGCCTATTTTCTGCCGGAAGCGATCTCAGGCGGCTTGCTGCCGATGATCGCGCTCGCCGTCGCGGCACCTGGTCTTGGGATGTCGCCGGTCCTAAGCGTAACCTCGCTCGGCGTGCTCTGGTATGGGAGCGAAACGTTGCTGGCCGCCATTGCCGGCTGGCATCTCTCCGCGTTCTATCCGTTCTGCTGCCTCGCGCGCGACCTGACCCTGCCCGTGCTATTCGTCAAAGCACTGCGCGGCGACGACTTCGTCTGGCGGGGCAACGAGATGCAGGTTGAGCACATGCGGCCGCGCCGCGTCATGGCACAGATGCGACCGCGGTTTGCCGAGATTGCTCCGGTGGCGCGCCGGCGGCTCCGGTCATTGCGCGAACGGATGTCGTAATCCGATCTGACACACGTTGACTACTGACGTACGGACGCCTCCAGCGTTGCGCGATCGGCAATCGCCTCGAGCGCCGCCGGGTCGGTAGGAAAATCCGCCGCGATCCAGGCCTGTTCAGCAGCGCGCAAAGCAACACCGAGAGACGGTCCGACAGCAACGCCGCGGCGGGTGAAATCCGCGGCTTTCAGCTGAAACACCGGCGCCGTCCAGCGTTGCGGCAAGGTTGCGAGATCCCGCCAGGCACTATCGGCGGCCCCTGCCTCCGAGCGCGACCACGCGACCAGCACGCGATCGGCAAAAGATTGCGACCCCAGATCATACAGCAGCGCGTGCCCCGCCTGTGCATCCGCCCGCGGCGCCACGCGCCACCAATGTTCAAGTGCTGACAGCCGCTCCCACTCGGCATTGGCGAGCCGCAGCCTTTGCGTGAGCCGTTCGGCATCCTCGGCAACCCAGACACCAAGCGCACCGAGGCGCCGGACCGCGGCTGGCTCAATCCCGATCGCCGCTTCAGCTTTGATTAGGTTCTCGAAGCTGGCGAGGAAAGGCACACCACCGAGCACCAGGCCCATAAGCCCAGTTTCTGCCATCACCACCAACGCCGGCGTCGCGCGCGGAGCGACGAACAGCTTGAGCATTTCCGCACGCACGCGCTCACGCGACAGCGTCTCGAGGCCACCGCGGCCTTTGACGCAGGCCGCTACACCGGCCGCATCCGGCGCACCCGCGCCGAAGTGCGCGTGAAAGCGAAAGAACCGGAGTATGCGCAGATAATCCTCTTCGATGCGCCGTTGGGGTTCGCCGATGAAGCGCACGCGTCGCGCGGCGATGTCGTCAAATCCTCCGACATAGTCGTACACAGTGCCGTCAGCCGTGGCGGAGAGCGCGTTGATGGTGAAGTCGCGCCGCTCCGCGTCCATCTTCCAGTCGCGCCCAAACGCGACGCGCGCCTTGCGGCCAAACGTTTCGACGTCCTCGCGCAGCGTCGTAACCTCGACCGGATGGTGGTCGATAATGGCGGTGACGGTGCCATGCTCGATGCCGGTCGGAATCGCCTTGCCGCCCGCCGCCGCGACGCGCCGCATGACTTCTTCCGGCAGCGCGGTCGTTGCCACGTCGATTTCAGCGACCGGAAGCTGCAGCAATTCGTTCCGCACCGCTCCGCCGACCACACGCGCTTCTTCGCCGTCGCCATTAAGCAACGCCAGCAGTCGGGCGACTTCGCCTTCCTTGAGCCAGGGAGCGTCACGCAGATGCGGCGCGTGCATCACCGCGTCGTTCCCGGGACGAATTTGCCGTTCTCGATATGCGCCGGCACATAGGTCGAGCCTGGCGGCGCGCCGGAGAATTGCGCTAGCACGACAAAGCTTCCACCCACGAGCGCGAGCGAAACAATGACCAGCCCGGCGACCCGGCGTAACGTCCACGCATTGGGCTGCATGACTCCCGCGCGCGTCGCCACAAGAAATGCGGCGTACAGCAGAAACGGAACGAGAAAGAGCCCGATCTCGGTGGCGAACGGCCTGATCATGCCCAGACCCGATCGTAGAGATTGCGCACAATGCCTGCCGTGATGCCCCAAATGTAGCGATCGCCGAAAGGTATCGCGTAATATTCGCGCATGATGCCTTTCCACTCGCGGCTTCGGCGTTGCACGTTGTCTGGCGTCATCAGAAAAGCGAGCGGCACCTCGAAGGTCTCAGTGACCTCCCACGGATTGAGCGTCAGCGCAAAGTCGGGCTTGACGCGGCCAACCGTCGGCAGAATGCGAAAGCCGGAAAATGTCAGATAAAGATCAAGATAGCCAAGCGGCTCGATCAGCGACGGCCCGAGACCAATCTCTTCCTTCGCCTCGCGCAGCGCGGCGGCGGCCGGCGTCCCATCGCCGGGATCGATTTTGCCCCCGGGAAAAGCCACCTGCCCGGCGTGACTCGCGAGTTGCTGCGTGCGGATGGTGAACAGCACCGTCGGTTCGCTGCGCTCTATGATCGGAACGAGCACCGCCGCGGGTTTCGTCGCGGCCACCCCCGCCCGCTCCCACATCGAAGGATTAAGGTCGAGATCGCCGCGCGCGCCTTCTGCCATCGGATCGGTGAGTGCCGGCGGCACTTCAAGCGTAAGCCGCGCCCGCGTGCGGTTAAAAAAATCTTCGGCCGCTACATGATGCAGCGGCTCCAACTGCTCGGTCACGCAAAATCCCTCACCTGATCGGCCGGCGCCATGGCAAAGAAGACGCGCTGCGACATCACCCCAAACATGGCTTTGCCGTCCACCTCGCGCTCCTCACCGAGTTCGACAAGGTCGAAAAACAATGTGCGGGTCACCTTCGCCCAAAGGTCGCGGCGAACGTGCAGATATGGCTTCAAACCGCCGGTGCCGGTTTCCGGATCGAAGCGCAAGACATGCTCCGGCCCGCAGCAGACCCAATCGTCGACGTTGGTGCGAAAATTGAGGACCCGGCCGTGCGCTGATTCTTCGACGTTTAGCTCGACGGCGAGAAACGGCGCGTCATCGACCTGAATCCCGCACTTTTCCACTGGCGTAACGAGAAAATATTTTTCGCCTTCGCGCTTAAGGACTGAGGCGAACAGTTTAACCAACGCCGGGCGGCCGATCGGCGTCTTTAGGTAGAACCACGTGCCGTCCGAGGCGATGCGCATGTCGAGATCGCCGCAGTAAGGCGGATCCCAGCGATCGACCGGCGGCGGTCCCTTAGTGCCACTGGCGCGACTTAACGCACCAGTGATCGCTTCCAGGCCGGATTGCCCTTCCTTCGCCATGGTTTGCCTTGAACTTCCGCGCTCGGAGCTTAGGTCCAAGGGCGGCATTCTCGCGGAATCGTGATCGGCCTGACGCCGTCGCTTCCGTGCCAAAGTTAGGTGGTGTTCCCTGTGGATGGAAGAATTGCCGCAAGTCCGTTGGCAAGTCCGTTTGAATGATGCTGGCGCGTATATTGCATTGTGCAATAGCGGTGCAAAGCGGGATGCTTTGATTCGTGCCGACGCCGCGAATCTGATTCGATATTCAATTCGGCGCAAGACAAGGGGTTAAGCATGGCCGCTGTTGGCGGAGAGGGTCTCGAAACGCTCGAAGACATGATCGTGCGCGCAGCCGAATCAAGCGCCGATCACGTGCGCGCGGCCAAGGCCGCGATTGGCACGGTCATCTTTGGCCAGGACAAGGTCATCGAGCAGGCGCTCGTCACAATCCTGTCTGGCGGCCACGCGCTGCTGCTCGGTGTGCCCGGGCTCGCCAAAACCAAGCTCGTCGAAACCTTGGGCATAGTGCTGGGACTTGATGCGCGACGCGTTCAGTTCACGCCGGATCTGATGCCTTCGGACATCCTCGGCACCGAAGTGCTTGAGGAAAATCAAGCAGGCAAACGCAGCTTCCGCTTTCTCCCGGGCCCGGTGTTCGCTCAACTTCTTATGGCCGATGAAATCAATCGCGCGAGCCCGCGTACCCAATCGGCGCTGCTTCAGGCCATGCAGGAGCAGCACGTCACCGTCGCCGGCACGCGCCATGATTTGCCGCGGCCGTTTCACGTGCTCGCGACGCAAAACCCGCTCGAACAGGAGGGTACTTATCCATTACCCGAAGCGCAGCTTGACCGCTTCCTGATGGAAATCGACGTCGACTATCCTGATCACGCCGCCGAACGAAAGATTCTGTTCGACACCACCGGCGCCGAAGAGACGCGTCCGAAGCCGGCGATGACCGCAGAAGAACTCATGGCTGCGCAGCGCCTGGTGCGGCGGTTGCCCGTCAGCGAGTCGGTCGTCGAGGCCATCTTGGCGCTGGTTCGCTCGGCACGGCCCGGGCCCGAAGGCGGTGAAGCCGCGAAGCTCATCGCCTGGGGACCCTCGCCGCGCGCCAGCCAGGCGCTCATGCTGGCCGTGCGCGCGCGTGCCCTTCTCGACCGGCGGCTCGCGCCATCGATCGACGACGTGCTTGATCTCGCTGAACCGGTACTCAAGCATCGCATGGCGCTCACTTTTAGCGCGCGCGCGGAAGGCGAGAGCATCGACGTGGTGATTGGCCGCCTGAAGGCGCGGATCGGATAAGCGATGGCGCTCGACGCGCGGCGCGCACCCAATCACGATCGGCCGGCGGTACAGCGTGCGGTTGGCGAAGGGCGTACGCTAGCCGCGGCAATGCCGCGATTGATTCTCGAAGCGCGACGCGTGGCGGCAACGGTGCTCCACGGTCTGCACGGACGCCGCCGCGCCGGGTCCGGGGAAAATTTTTGGCAATACCGCCGCTTTGTGTCTGGCGAGCCGGCTTCGCGGGTCGACTGGCGACGTTCAGCGCGGGACGATCATCTCTATGTGCGCGAACAGGAATGGGAAGCCGCACACACTGTATGGATCTGGCCCGATCGTTCGCCGTCGATGGTCTTTGCTTCGCCGCTGGTGCGCGACACCAAGCTTTACCGCGCACTCGTCATCGCGCTGGCGCTCGCCGAAGTTCTGGTCGAAGGCGGGGAACGTGTGGGCATTCCCGGCCTTATGCCCCCAACCGGCAGCCGCAATGTCGTTGAGCGTATGGCGCAAGCGATCATGCACGATCGCAGCGAGCGTACCAGCCTGCCGTCAAATTTTTCCCCCTCGCCGCTTGCCGAGGTTGTGCTGCTCTCGGATTTATGGAGCGATATCGGCGACGTGCGACGCACGATCACACAACTGGCCGGCAGCGGCGCGCTCGGTCATGTGGTGCAGATCGTCGATCCCGCCGAAGAAACTTTTCCCTATTGGGGGCGCATCGAATTTGTTGAGCCTGAGGGCGGCGGCCGAGTGACTGCGGGCCGCGCCCAAATCTGGCGGACAGACTACACCGCGCGGGTCGAGCGTCACCGCGCGGAAATCCGCAGCGAAACCGACCGGCTCGCCTGGAGCTTCATCGTCCACCGCACCGATCGTTCGGCAAGCGAACTCCTGCTGGCGCTGCACGCTCGCATCGGCGCGGCACTCGCGGACGGCAGTTTGCGCTCGCGCGCGATGGCCGGACCGAGGGTTTCGGCATGATTGGCGGACTGCCGCTCGGTTTTGCCGAACCGCTGGTGCTCATTGGGCTGCTCACCCTGCCCGTGCTGTGGTGGCTCCTCCGACTGATCCCGCCGCGCCCGCGCCGCATCGACTTCCCGCCGACGCGGCTTCTGCTCGAGATCGCTCCGAAAGAGGAAACTCCCGCGCGCGCGCCGTGGTGGCTGACCGTCATACGGCTGGCGCTTGCTGCGCTGGTCATCATCGCCGCCGCCGGTCCATTGTGGAACCCACCGCTGGCGGCGATGAAGACGCGGGCGCCGATTGCGATACTGATAGACGACGGCTGGGCAGCGGCCGCCTCCTGGGACGCGCGGCTTCGCACTGCTGAAGACATTATCTCGCGTGCTGAGAACGATCATCGCGCCGTCGCGCTCATCCCGCTCTCCGAAGGCCCGCGCGACATCTCGTTTGCGACGGCAGGTTCGGCCCGCGTGCGCCTGCAACAGATCAAGCCGGTTCCGAACACGGTGGATCGCTCTGAGGCGCTGCCGGCTATCAGGCGCTTCCTCGCCGAGGCGCGGGAGGTTGAGGTCGTCTGGCTGTCCGATGCAACCGACGTCGGCCGCGGCGCTGAGTTCGTCAAAAAACTCGCGCCGATGCTCGAAGCGCGTCCGGTCACGATTGTGTCCGGTGGTATTCCGCAACCGCTCGCCCTTACGGCAGCCGAGAATGCAGCTGGAGCGCTGGGCGTGAAGGTGGTCCGCGCTTCGACCGGCGCCGCCACAGCCGGCTCGGTCCGGGCGCTTGATCTCAAGGGGCTAACGCTCGGCGAGGCCCAGTTCGCCTTCAAACCTGCGGACACCGAAACCGAAGCGCAGTTCGATCTCCCGGTCGAGATCAGAAACGATATCACCCGCATCGAGATCAACGGGGAGCGCTCCGCCGGCGCAGTCCAATTGCTTGATAAGCGCTGGAGCCGCCGTACGGTCGGCGTGGTTTCCGGCGCGACCGCCGACACCTCACAGCCGCTGCTTTCGTCGAGCTATTACATTGCGCGCGCACTCGGTCCGTTCGCCGACGTGCGGCTCGCCCAAGGCGAGTCGCCCGCGGAAGCGGTGACGCATTTCCTCGATCAACACTTGCCGATGCTCATTCTCGCCGACGTCGGCAATGTCGCCGGCGAAGCCCATGACCGCCTGGCGCGCTGGATCGACGACGGCGGCGTGCTGGTGCGTTTCGCCGGCCCGCGGCTCGCTGCCTCCGACGATGATCTTGTGCCCGTCCGGCTGCGGCGCGGCGGCCGCATCCTCGGCGGCAGCTTGAGTTGGGATAAGCCGCAGCCACTCGCCGCATTTTCACGCGAGTCTCCGTTCAACGGCATGGCCGTGCCCAACGATGTGACAGTCAGCCGGCAGGTGCTGGCGGAGCCCGATGCGACGGTGACGGAAAACACCTGGGTGACGCTCGCCGACGGCACGCCGCTCGTCACCGCGGCGCGCCGCGGCAAGGGCCTGATCGTTCTATTTCACGTCACCGGCGACACCCGCTGGTCGGACCTGCCGCTCTCCGGCACCTTCGTGGAAATGCTCAAGCGCATCGTCGCGCTCGCCGGCACAGTGAACGTTGCTAAGACCGAGAACAGCAAGACCAAGAACGTCCATGAGGCGGTGGCGCCCAATCGCGTGCTCGACGGTTTTGGCATCTTCGCCCCACCGCCCGCGACCGCCCGCCCCGTGCCAACGGACTTTTCCGGAAGCGCCACCGCCGATCATCCGCCCGGCTTTTATGGTCCACCGGAAAATATGTTGGCCGTGAACACGCTCGCCGCCGCTGATCGGCTGGCGCCGCTTGATTTCTCCGCGCTTCCCAACGCAAGCCACGACATCTACCGCAAAACCGAGCCGCAAGATCTGCGCGGACCGCTTCTGCTGGCGGCGTTCGGCTTGTTACTGCTCGACACGCTGCTCGTCCTTTATCTCGGCGGCGGTATTGCCCGGCTCATGCCGCGGCTCGGGCGCACTGCCGCTACGGCCGCGCTAATCGTTTCGGCGCTGGCGCTTACCCTGCCGCACGCCGGAGCTGAAGATTTGCCGAACGTGGACGCGCCGCGGGCGGCCCTCGAAACCAAGCTCGCCTACGTCGTCACCGGCAATCGCGATATCGACTCGATCAGCAAAGCCGGCTTGGGCGGCCTGACGCTCTTTCTCGCACAGCGCACCGCGCTCGAAGCGGGAGAGCCTGCAGGCTTGGATATCAGCCACGATGAGCTTGCCTTTTACCCGCTGATCTATTGGCCGATCGTCCCCGGAGCGGCGCGCCCCACCGACGAAACGCTCAAACGTATTGATTCCTACATGAAACAGGGCGGCACCGTATTGTTCGACACCCGCGATGCAGTCTCGGCACCGCCGGGCGCCGGCGGCGACACGCGCAGTCCGGGCATGTTCGAATTGCGCAAGATCCTTTCGTCGCTCGATATCCCCGAACTCGAGCCGGTGCCGCGCGATCACGTTCTGACCAAAACGTTTTATCTGCTGCGCGACTTCCCCGGGCGTTTCAATTCCGGCCAGCTCTGGGTCGAGGCGTTACCGGCAGTGAACGAGCAGGAGGCTTCGGCCCGGCCGGCCCGCGGCGGCGATGGCGTATCGTCGATCATCATCACCTCAAATGACCTGGCCGGCGCCTGGGCGATGCTGCCCGACGGTCAGCCGATGCTGCCAATGCTCGAGAGCGAACCGCGCCAGCGCGAGCTCGCCTTCCGCGCCGGCGTCAACATCGTGATGTACACGCTCACCGGCAACTACAAGGCGGATCAGGTGCACGTGCCGGCGCTGCTTGAGCGGCTGGGGCAGTAGGAGAACGAATTGAATTTCGGCGTCGCGTTTGCCCCACTCGTTGGAATGCAGGTCCTCTGGGCCGCTGTTGCCGCGGCTTTGATCCTGTCGCTGCTGCTCGTCGTTTCGCGTAGCCACGGCGCCGTGGTGCGCTCGTTGGCACTGGTGCTGATCGTGCTTGCACTCGCCAATCCTTCGCTCACGCGCGAGGACCGCGAGCCGCTGTCTTCCGTCGCCGTCGTTGTGGTCGACAAGAGTCCGAGCCAGAATTTCGGCGAGCGCGCGCAGCAGACCGCGGCGGCGCGTGCCGCGATCGTCGGCCGGCTGAGCCGCATTCCTGGGCTCGACGTGCGTGTCGTGGAGGCCGGACAATCGGATGGCGAGACTGACGGCACGCGCTTGTTCACCGCGCTCGGTTCGACACTCGCCGACGTGCCGCCCGATCGCATTGCCGGCGCCATCATGATCACCGACGGCCGCGTCCACGACGTGCCCGCGGACGCAGGCGCGCTCGGGTTCGCTGCGCCGGTTCACGCGCTCATCACCGGCAACAAGGACGAGCGCGATCGGCGCGTCGCCCTTCTTGCCGCGCCACGCTTCGGCATCGTCGGCCAGTCGCAGACCATAACCTATCAAGTCGAGGATCAAGGCGCCAAAGAACGCGCCGCCTTGGTAACGGTACGCCGCGACGGCGACGTCGTTGAAACGCGCACTGTCCCGGTCGGGGCGCCGCAGCGCGTCGATATTCCGATCCCGCACGGCGGGCAGAACATCGTCGAGATCGAAGCGTCTCCGCTTGAGGGAGAACTGACAACGGTCAACAACCGGGCTGTGGTCACGATCGACGGCGTGCGCGACAAGCTCCGTGTGCTCCTGGTTTCCGGCGAACCGCATGCCGGCGAGCGCACCTGGCGAAACCTGCTCAAGTCGGACGCCTCCGTCGATCTGGTGCATTTTACTATTTTGCGCCCGCCGGAGAAGCAGGATGGCACGCCGATTAACGAGCTTTCTTTGATCGCGTTTCCCACCCGCGAGCTGTTCCAGCAGAAGATCGGTGAATTTCAACTGATCATCTTCGACCGCTACGCCCGTCAAGGCGTGCTGCCGCTGATTTATTTCGACAACATCACCCGCTTCGTCCGCGAAGGCGGCGCGGTGCTGGTGGCCGCGGGTCCCGACTATGCCAGCCAGACCAGTATTTGGCGCACGCCACTCGACGCCATCCTGCCGGCCGAGCCGAATGGCAATGTCACGGAGCGCGGCTTCCACGCGCGCCTCACCGAGCTTGGCAAACGTCATCCGGTGACGCGAGATCTCGAAGGCTCCGACAGCGATCCGCCACACTGGAGCCAATGGTTCCGCCTGGTCGATACCAGAAAAACGACCGGTACAGCCGTCATGGAGGGCCCGGACAACAAGCCGCTCCTCGTGCTGGCGCGCGAGGGCGAAGGCCGCGTCGCGCTGCTCCTGTCCGACCACATCTGGCTGTGGGCGCGCGGTTTCCAAGGGGGCGGGCCCCATCTCGATTTGCTGCGCCGTCTCTCCCATTGGCTGATGAAAGAGCCCGATCTCGAAGAGGAAGCGCTGCGGCTGATCGTCCGCGGCCATGAACTTCTGGTGCGGCGGCAAACCATGTCCGATGAAGCATCTCCCGTGACGCTGACCTCGCCGTCCGGCATCACCTCAACGCTCAAGCTCGTGCCGAAGGGGCCGGGCTCGTGGGAAGCGAGCACGACCGCAAGGGAGCTCGGCCTGTGGCGCGCGACGGACGGCAAACTCAACGCACTCGTCAATATCGGGCCGGCCAATCCGCGCGAGTTCGCCGAGGTGACTTCGACGACCAGTGTGCTGGCGCCAATCGCTGCGGCTACCGGCGGCGATTCCCGCCGCCTTGATGACGGCGGCGGCATGAATGTGCCGCGCATTCTCGCCGTGCGCTCTGGCGATACTTACAAGGGTGACGACTGGATCGGTCTGAAAATGCGCGACGCGAGCGTCATCCGCGGCATTGGCGTGCTGCCGGTGTTCGCTGGACTGCTCGGCCTCCTGCTCCTGCTCGGCAGTCTTGCCGGTACCTGGGCGCGCGAAGGACGCTAAGCTGGAATTAATTTACGCCGAGTAGTGCACCGCTGGTCGGTATCAGCGCTCCCATTCGGGCTGCACGGATCCGGAAATGCCCTCAAAAGCATCGCTGGCGAGTTCGGCGACAAGAAGCCGGTCTGGATCGACCGGACCTGGCATGATCGCGCGGCCCGGCGGGACACGTTTGAAGCCACATTTGGCGTAATAGGGCTCGTCGCCGACCAGAATCACCAGCCGGTGACCGTTTGCCCGTGCCGCTTCGAGCGCGTGTCCGATCAAAGCCTGACCAACGCCGCGCTCGCGAAACGGCGGCTCCACTGTGAGCGGACCGAGCAGCAGCGCCTTGGTCTTGCCGATCCGGACCGCGGACAGGCGAACCGAGCCGACCAGCAGCGTGCCAATCCGCGCCGTAAACGACAGATCGAGGCTGTGGATAACCTCTTCGCGCAACCGATAAGCGGTCTTGGCATAGCGGCCCGGACCGAATGTGCGTTCGTGCAGGCGCTCAATCGCCAGCGCGTCGTGCTCCGTTTCCGGCAGAATGGTTAGCGAAACATCGGTCATCGCGCCGCCGCGTAACATTTGAGCCGACGCCGGTCCAGCCAAACACTAACGCTCGTCCCGGAAATGCTTACATAAAGCGAAGCAAATTCAGCGGAGATCGAAATGGGTCTGCTCGTCGACGGCGCCTGGCAAGATGTAGATATGCGTGTGCAGGACGGCCGTTTCGTCCGCAAACCAACCGCATTCCATCATTACATCACGGCGGACGGCAGTCCCGGACCGACCGGCAAAGGCGGATTTCCGGCCGAGCGAGACCGCTATCATCTCTATGTCTCGCTCGCCTGCCCGTGGGCGCACCGCACGCTGATTTTCCGCAAGCTGAAAAAACTCGAAAGTGTCATCTCGGTTTCCGTGACGGTGGCGCTGCTTGGCAAAAAGGGCTGGGAATTCGGCACCGAGCCGGAAGCCACCCTCGATACCGTCAACGGCAAATCCGTCCTCGCAGACATCTACTTACTCGCCGATCCGCACTATAGCGGCCGCGCCAGCGTCCCCGTGCTTTGGGACAAGAAGCAGCGCACCATCGTCAATAACGAATCCTCGGAAATCATCCGGATGCTCAACAGCGGATTCGACGCCTTCACGGATGTGCGCACCAATTACTATCCACTCGAATTGCGCGGCGAAATCGATCGGGTCAACGACCTCGTTTACGAGACCGTCAACAACGGTGTTTATCGCTCAGGCTTCTCGACCACCCAGACCGCTTATGAAGAAGCCGCGCGTGCGGTCTTTTCCACGCTCGACCAGCTGGAAGTACGGCTTTCGCGGCAGCGGTATCTGGTTGGCCACCAACTCACCGAAGCCGACTGGCGGCTGTTTACCACGCTCATTCGTTTCGATGCGGTCTACTACAGCCACTTCAAATGCAACGTGCGGCGCATTATCGATTATCCTAACCTGTCGAATTATCTGCTCGATCTCTACCAGACGCCGGGCGTGGCCGAGACCGTAAGTCTCGATCACATCAAGCGCCACTATTACGGCAGCCACCGCAACGATAATCCGACCGGTATCGTGCCGATCGGAACAGCTCTTGATTTCGATTTGCCGCACGACCGCAGCCGTTTCGGCTGATTTAAAAAAATAATGGTCACGCCCAAAACCGGGCGCGACCTTTTCATCCCTCATCGAACGACTTACCAGCCGTAATAGGGCCCGCAATTGTAATTGTAATAGGGGTAGTAGCCCGCAATAGCCAGGATAGCCGGCAAATCCATAGAGGCCGCCCAAGCCTAGTCCAAGCCCTATGCCTGGACCACATCCCCAGCCGCGATAACCATAGCCGCGACCCCGACCGCCGCGCCAACCACCTCCCCAGTGACCGCCGGCGAAACGGGCGCCGCCGAAATACGCTCCGCCGCCAAAGTGAGCTCCGCCAATGTGGGCCCCACCGCCCATGTGACCACCACCGCCGCCGTGCCCAAATGCGAGCGCGCCGGTGCCGGTCGTCGCTGTGCCAAGCGCCACAGCCGCGGCAAGCGCGAGGATCTTCTTGCGCATTAAAGTCTCTCCTTCTGCGACCTCAAATCGCCCATACCAACCAATCCGCGTGCGGCGCGATGGTTTCAGGCCGACAAGGAAAATGACCAAATGACGCGGCTTAAGTTACCGGACGGCAATGTCGGCGTTCCGACTTTCACCAGAACTCGGCGACCGTAATCTGGTCGAGCACTTCGGCGATGCGCGCGCGCGTCGCACGCGTGGTGTCTTGCGGAAGCGCATCGGGCGCGAAGAAACCGTGGGCCACGATTTCATGATTGGGCTGCGGCGGCGCGCTCTGGCGGAAAAAGCGCACGACATAAAGCGCGATGTGATCGCGCTGCGAGACACGCCGATTGTAATAAACACCAATCAGCGGCGACGGCCCGGTGATCTCGATATTGCCCTCTTCGTGCAACTCGCGCGCGAGCGCCGTCATCAGGGTCTCACCGACCTCGACACCGCCCCCCGGCAAATGCCAGCCGGCGACGTAGCTGTGCTTGATCAGAAACACCCGGCCGGCACCATCGATAACGAGTGCACGCACCCCAATCGTAAGCCCGCGTGCGAAGCGCCAATAGAAATGCAAGAGGCGCCGCAGGACCGGCTCGAACGACCGCCGAACGGTATCAAGCTGCATTGTGAGCGAACTCCAGCCCACTGAGGGCAAACCCACCCACATTCGTATTCGTTCGCTCGCCGGCCTCAAATGCTTGATCGTCACAGGCGGCGCGCCAACGGCCCACTAGCCTCCAATTTAGAAGCATTCTAATATTGGAATTTGAACATCGAGGCGATGCCCGTGAAGCGCTTTGCTGACTTGAGTGAGCAGGAAGTCTTGGCGCTCGCCATATCCAACGAGGACGAGGATAACCGCATCTACCGCTCGTTCGCGGATGGATTGCGCGGCTCCTATCCGGATACGGCGGGTATGTACGACAAGATGGCGGAAGAGGAGATCGGCCATCATGACATGCTGCTCGATCTCTACCGCAAGAAATTCGGCGACTTTCTCCCACTGATCCGGCGGCAGGACGTCAAAGGCTTCGTCACGCGACGCCCGATCTGGCTCAACCGGCCGCTTGGCCTCGACGCCGTACGCAAATTCGCTGAGGAGATGGAATTCGAGACGGCACGCTTTTACCGGCGCGCGGCGGAATCGGCCGGTGACAATGCCACCCGCGATTTGCTGACGCAGCTCGCCGCAGCCGAAGACAAACACGAACAGCTCGCCCAGCAACTCGGCGAAGGAATTTCGCCGACCGCCCGCAAGGCCGAGGACGAGACTTCGCGGCGCATGTTCGTGCTGCAATACGTTCAACCAGGGCTGGCCGGCCTTATGGACGGCTCGGTCTCGACACTTGCGCCGCTGTTCGCGGCGGCCTTCGCCACCCACAATACGTGGGCGACGTTCCTGGTCGGACTCGCGGCCGCAGTCGGCGCCGGTATCTCCATGGGCTTTGCCGAGGCCCTATCCGATGATGGCTCACTCACCGGACGCGGCGCACCGCTCGTGCGCGGCGCGGTGTGCGGCGCCATGACGGCCGTGGGCGGACTCGGCCACACGCTCCCCTATCTCATTCCGCATTTTTACCTGGCGACCACGCTCGCGTTTGCCGTCGTAGCAGTCGAACTCGCCGCAATCTCCTGGATCCGCACTCACTATATGGATACGCCGTTCCTGCAAGCCGCCTTCCAGGTGGTCGTCGGCGGAGTGCTCGTCTTTGCCGCCGGCGTTCTCATCGGCAGTTCGTGATCGCCGCGGCGCGCTGATCAGAAAATCTTTGGTAGGGGCCTGATTCGCAATCATGATGCGGCGATGTTCGCGCTCGCCCACCTCTCCGATGTGCATCTCTCCGCGCGGCCGCGGCCGCTTGATCTTCTCGGCAAGCGCGGGCTCGGCTTCATCAATTGGCACCGCGGGCGCAAATACATGTTCCATAGCGACGTGCTCGGGGCGATTACGCGGGACGTAAAAGGCCTCGCGGTCGACCACACTGCCGTCACTGGCGACTTGGTCAATTTCTCTGTGATCGCCGAATATGCGCGCGCGCGGGCATGGCTCGAAACGCTTGGACCGCCGGCCGCGGTCACGGTCATTCCCGGCAATCATGACATTTACGTACCGCAAGCGCAGCCTTGGCCCGCGGAGTTCTGGGGCGATTACATGCAGGGCGACGACGGCGCCGCGCCCGGCACGTTTCCATTCCTGCGCCGGCGCGGGCCCGTTGCACTGATCGCGCTTTCCACGGCACTACCGACCGCGCCGTTCTCCGCGACCGGCCGGCTCGGCGATAAGCAGCTATCGCTGCTGGCAGATGCGCTCAGACAAACGCGTGAATCGTTTCGCGTCGTTCTTATTCATCATCCGCCGGTCAGTCCGCCCAGCCGCCATATGCGGCGCCTCGTCGACGGAGGGGAGTTTTGCCGTGTGCTCGCGCAAAACGGCGCCGAACTCGTGCTCCACGGCCACGATCATTGTTTCTCGCTCATCTGGCTTGACGGGCCGGCTAAAACGATTCCCCTTGTCGGAGCGCCGTCCGCTTCGGCGCGTGCCCCGCACGGCCACGAGGACGCCGCCGGCTACAATGTCTTTCACATCGACGGCAAACTGAACGCGTGGCGTTGCGAGATGGTGCGGCGCCAGCGCGGCGCCGATGGTGCCGTGCGCGAGATCGAGCGGCAAAAGCTCGTCTAGGAGCGGCCAGCGAGCAGCAGGACGATCAGCACGAGGGCGACGATCCCCAGGAAGAAGCCAAACACCAGCGCGCCAAATGCGCGGCGGCGGCGACGCCGTCTTTCGCGCGCGGCCTCCCGGCGCCCGATGCGGCCGATGAAATCGGGATCCTCGTCGAGCGCGCGCTCGCGTTCGACCAGCCGCCGCGCCACGTAAGCGGTGACCGCCTTTACCACCTCGGCAATGTCATGCGATTCCGCCAGCACGCGGCGGCCGACACGCGTGTCCTGCAGCAAGCGATAGATGCGCTTGTCGCGACCCATAGCGATGTGCGCGACGGCGTCGATCCATAGCCGCGGCATGTCACCACGGCTCAAGCCGCGATCGAACAGTTCGACCTCGGGCGGAATTTCGGCAAACAGCGGATCGAGCCCCTCGTTGAGAAGTTCGAGACGCGCTAGTTCCGCGTCGCGCAAATCGACCACGACGCTGGTGCGCTCGGCGGCCTCGACGCGCGCCTGATGCACGGC
>JBAUGC010000022.1:0-1536 GCA_049679485.1 Xanthobacteraceae bacterium | reverse complement strand
GGATTCGGGAATCGCTTTATCGGCTTCGTGTCGGTGCCGTCCGAGTGCCGCCGTGATCTTGGCCAGAAGTTCGTCGCGCACGATGCCGTAGCCGAGGTCGATGGCGGCGGCGAAACCTTCGGCATCGGTCCCGCCGTGACTCTTGATGACGATGCCGTTAAGCCCAAGAAACACGCCGCCATTGGAGCGGCGCGGGTCCATCCGCTGGCGCAGCTGGCGGAACGCCGAGCGTGCGAACAAATATCCGATCCGGGCGGCGAGCGAATTATTCATTGCGGAGCGCAGATATTCGCCGATCTGGCGTGCGGTGCCTTCGGCGGTCTTGAGCGCGATGTTGCCGGCAAATCCCTCGGTGACGACGACATCGACGGTACCCTTGCCGATATCGTCGCCTTCGACAAAGCCGAAATACTCAAGGTCGAGGCGTTGCGTCTCGCGCAAGATCCGCCCCGCTTCACGCACCGGTTCCAAGCCTTTCACCTCTTCCACGCCGATGTTGAGGAGCCCCACTGTTGGCCGTTCAAACCCGAACAGGATGCGTGCCATCGCAGCACCCATCACCGCAAGATCGACGAGATGTTCGGCGTCCGCGCCAATCGACGCACCGACGTCGAGCACGATCGATTCGCCGCGCAACGTGGGCCACAACGCTGCGATCGCCGGCCGTTCGATCCCCGCCAGGGTTTTGAGCTCGAACTTCGACATTGCCATGAGCGCGCCGGTATTGCCGGCTGATACCGCCATGTCGGCCTCGTGTTTCTTGACGGCATCGATAGCCAGCCACATGGAGGATTTGCGGCGGCCGTAGCGGAGCGCCTGGCTCGGCTTGTCTTCCATGCGCACCGCGACCTCGGAGTGGATCAGCCGCGAAGCGGATTTCAAGGCCGGGCGGCCGGCCACCAGCGGCTCGACTTGCGCCCTATTGCCGAAGAACAGGAATTCACTTTCCGGGTGACGAGCCAACGCCAACTCGGCGCCGGCGACAACCACGGCAGGGCCATGATCGCCTCCCATCGCGTCGAGAGCAATACGGACCATCTGCGACATGAAATGCCCGCGGTCCTAGATCACGATCCAACCCAACGCAATCGGATCACGGTTCAGATTATGTTGTCGGCGCATGATCCTCAGGCAATGACCGGTTTCCACAATCTGGATCACGCGCCTCGTCCGCACCAGGCAAGGCGAGACCGGACGGGACAATAGCGGTTCGGCGCCCGGAAACAACTGCGATCAGCGGGCATCCCTATCCTTCTTCAACGCACCGAGGGCAGCAAAGGGACCTTCATCCGGTGTTGCATCCTGTGGTGGCTGAAACACCGCTCCCGGCTTCCGCGGATAGGGATCGAGCCCAAGGATGAGAAACTCGGTGGCGAGCGCACCGAGATCGATTCGTCCATCGATCAGTGGCTCGGTATCACCGCCACGCTCACCGCGCGGATTGGCTTCTTCGCCCGCCTTTTCAACGCCTGACCGCGGGGCGAACAGAAGATCGATTTCTTCATCCACTTCATTGGCGAGCGGTTCGAGTGTGAC
>JBAUGC010000021.1:0-3809 GCA_049679485.1 Xanthobacteraceae bacterium | reverse complement strand
GGCATATGTGGGCCGCGGCAACGCCGAAAGATTCATCGGCGATTATGCCCGCGCATTGCAGGACTACGATCAGGCAATCGCGCTGGATGCATCGAACGCCTCGGCACTCATCGGCCGCGGCCTTTGCCACGAACACAACGCCGCGTACGACCGCGCCATCGCCGATTATACGAAGGCAATTGCCGTCGAGCCCGAACGCGCCACGGCCTGGAACAATCGCTGCTGGGTGCGCGCCATTGCCGGTCAGCTCCAGGACGCGCTGAACGATTGCAACGAAGCTTTGCATCTTCAGCCCAGTGAAAAAAACACGCTCGACAGCCGCGGACTTGTGTTGCTGAAGATGGGCAATTTCGATGCCGCGATCGCGGACTACGACACCGCGCTGAAGCTCGATTCGAACACCGCTAGTTCGCTGTACGGCCGCGGCGTGGCCAAGATCAAAAAGGGCAACGAGGCCGAAGGCAATGCCGACATCAAGTCGGCGCAGGCGCTCGACCCGAATATCACCAAGAGGTTTGACGGCTACGGAATGTGACGGATAACGGGGTGGAATATGTTCAGCTCGGTGGAAGTTTTGGTGTATCTGGCTTTGCTTGGCGTACTGGTCGTCTGGTTCATCTTGCCGCTGGTGCCGGCCATTCTGCTCTACTGGTTGTTTCCGAATCAAAGCATCACAGCCACCGGCGTACTCGCCAATTTCAAGATCAACGCCGCCGGAGCATTCGCGGGCTATCTCGTTCTATTCGCCGCCATGATGCCCTTCGTCAACGAGACCAAGAACTATGTCGGCAATCTTCTTCACCCCTATTGGACGCTGAGCGGCCGAATAAAAATCGTCGATAAGAACGGTCTCGAAGTCCATTATCCGAAACTGTTCCAAACGATAAAAATCAGAACGCAGCCGGAAATGATCTCATTCCAGGACCCAGTGTTTTTGTTCACGGTTCCAGAGGGAGAAAAGGGGGATCTGCCGTCGATTACTGTGGAAATACCGGATTTCGGGACGCTGCTGCTGGAAGCGGAGGCCAAGCGAGACTTCTTCTACAAGACAATTAAGTTCGATAGCCCGATAACCATTCGCGAGACTCCGATTAACGTGTCAAACGACTCCCGGCCTCAATAGTTGCAGGCATTCGCACTCACCCGTAATCGCGCAGGGTTACGGTTCGCTGCGGCGTCCGCTAAGCCGTTGTGCGAATGTGGCGAACGCTCCGCGTAATACCTTGCCCGCGCGTTCGAGCGGGCGTTCGACGGCTTCGTCGGTTAGCCGCGTTCCCCGCCAGCGGTAAATCAGACCGTGCAGCGTCCACACCACCAAAAACATCAATATGCCGGCGAAGACGACGTCGCTGAAAAAATGCGCACCGCCGGCCATGCGCAGCACACCCATCGCGGCGCCGAATAAGACCACGCCCCCATAAGCGAGCGGCCGCCATTGCGGCGGCGCGAACGACGCCGGCGCCAGCGTCCAGAACGCGGCGGAAGGTTCGCCGGCGATGAATGAGCAATTGTCCGGGCAGGGTCCGGTCGGGTCCCACCATGCCGTTATCTGCTCGGCTCCGCCGAATTGAACCATGTCCGCCGGACGCATCCGCGCCCAGTGGTCCTTCAAAATCACGTTGGCGAGGAAGAACGGACCAATCGCAAGCGAGACGCTGAGAAACAGCGCCGCACGGCCAGCGATCAACATTCGCCGCCGCGGCATGATCAGCTTGCCGACGATCGCGAAGAAAGCCGGAGCGACCAGCGCCGTGATCAGCAACGTCGCCGCATCACGGACATACGGGACCCAACTCCCTGTGGCGATGAACGCGTGCGTTGCCGGGTCGAAGAACAGCGCCGCGATCGTAAGGTCGAGCTGCGGATCGAGACCGAAGACAACGCCGACGACAAGTGCGACGCCAAGAACGACGGCAAGCGCGATCCGGTTCATCCCGATAGGCCGCGCCGGGTCAGTCCGTCATCGCCATGGCCCGCAGCGCCAAGCGCTCGCGAGCGGAAAGCTTTTCCGTCGCGCTTTTGAGCTGGCCGCAGGCGGCGAGGATGTCGCGTCCACGCGGGGTCCGCACCGGAGAGGCATAGCCGGCGTCGAAGATGATTTCCGAGAATTTCTCGATCTGCGCCCAGTCCGAGCATTCGTACTTGGTGCCCGGCCACGGATTGAACGGGATGAGGTTGATCTTGGCGGGGATGCCCTTCACCAGGCGCACCAGCGCGCGCGCATCGGCGAGCGAATCGTTGACACCTTTAAGCATCACATATTCGAAGGTGATGCGCCGGGCGTTGGAAAGCCCCGGATAATTGCGGCAGGCCTCGAACAGCTCGCGCAGCGGATATTTGCGGTTGAGCGGCACCAGCTCATTGCGCAATTCGTCGGTCACCGCGTGCAGCGAGATCGCCAGCATGGCGCCGATCTCCGCGCCAGCACGGACGATATTGGGCACAACGCCCGAAGTCGAAAGCGTGATCCGCCGCTTGGAAATGCTCAAGCCATCGCCATCGGCGATGACGTTGATGGCGTCGCGCACGGCCTCGAAATTGTACAGCGGCTCGCCCATGCCCATCATGACGACGTTGGAGACAAGACGTTTCTCCGGGTCAGCTCCCGCCGGCGCCGCCGCTCGCTGCCAATCTTTAAGGCGATCGCGCGCCAGCACCACCTGCCCGACGATCTCGCCCGGCGTGAGGTTACGCACCAGACGCTGCGTGCCGGTGTGGCAGAACGTGCAATTGAGCGTGCAGCCGACCTGGCTGGAAATGCAAAGCGTGCCGCGATCGGTTTCCGGAATGTAGACGCATTCGACCTCGTGCGGCCGATCGGCGAACTCGCCCGGCAAGTGCAGCAGCCACTTACGCGTCCCATCGACGGAGACTTGCTCGGCGACAATTTCGGGCCGCGCCAGGGTGAAACGTTCCGCGAGCTGGGCACGGAGTTCCTTCGACAGCGTGGACATGGCGTCGAAATCCTGGGCACCGCGCACGTAGAGCCAATGCCAAATCTGCTGCACGCGCATACGGCGCTGCCGCTCCGGTACGCCGGCTTCGCCGAGTGCGTCGCAGAGCGCGGCCCGTGAAAGCCCGACCAAAGGAGGTTTGGCCGGCGCGACGTAACGCTCAAGCGGCCGCTTCTCGATGAGAGCGGCCGAGGCAACATCCTCCGGCTGGGTGGCGGCAAGCGGGGCAGTCATGGTCAATCCGAGTGAAAACGCCAACGCGCTTCAGGCATAGATGGGGCTAACACCGCTCTCCCGATAGGAGAAGACCGAACCCCCGCATCCGGCTCAAGATTTGGCGGCGCCGAGCTTACTTGCAGTCCCGGTCGGTGCGATCGAGCGCCTGAGCCAGACCTTTCAGGGAGAAAGTATCGGTCGTTCGTGTGCCCTTCACCGACTGGCCCTTTACCACCGCGCTCTGGCCGGCGCGCATCGCTTCGATCAGCCGAGCCTCCTCGGTGGCGTTCTTGATCCAGGCGCCGTCCTGCTGCGTATAAAGCGCAAACGAAGTCGTGCCGACCTCCACCGTCGCCTCCGCGCTCGACTTGAACGGATAACCGATGATGATCGATACCTCGTTGCTCACCTTGTCGCCCGGCCGCGACGAAATGAACATGTACGACGGATTGCGCGGCCGACCGGGCGGGGCGGTCTCCGAAGTCGCGGGCTTCGCGATTGCAAAGCAGAGTTTTTTGCCGCTGGGCGTTGCCGCGTAAGCGCCCCACTCGCCGTATTGGCCGAGCAGGGTCGGCTTCGTACCGCCAGTAGCCGACGCGGGCGGCGTGGCTGGCGCCGTAGCCGTTGCCGGCCTGGGCT
>JBAUGC010000020.1:0-2783 GCA_049679485.1 Xanthobacteraceae bacterium | reverse complement strand
GTTCGACCCCGCCCATGCCAGGCATCTGCACGTCAGAGATCAGGCAGGCGGTATCGTGCAATCGGCCGGACTGAAGGAAGTCTTCCGCGGATGCGAACGTCGCGGTCACATAGCCGAGGGATTTAAGCAGCATATTCGCCGCATCGCGCACGGATTTATCGTCATCAATAATAGAAATCATCGGACATTTCGCCAAGGGAATCCCGCTGGAACAAACTCCCTCGCCCTCTCGCAAGACTGACACATCCAGGAGATTAGCGAGCCTATCCATTGGTACAGGAGTCACGACTTCTTACCGATCCCGGCCAGATCCGCCATTCTCACGAGATCCGCCACGGATTTGGCCGCCATTTTGCGCATGACGCTGCCGCGATGGAGTTTGACCGTGACCTCCGCCAGGTGCATCTCACCGGCGATCTGCTTGTTCATGCGGCCACGTGCGACCAGTGCCATTACCTCTCTCTCGCGCTGGCTGAGGTTCGCGACCTTCGCCTGCACGTCGGCAATTCCTTTTTCCGCGGTACGGCGAAGTCGATCCTTTTCGAGCCCGAGCCGAACGGCGTCGAGCATGTCCTGTTCACGAAACGGTTTGGGCAGAAACTCGATCGCGCCTGCTTTCATGGCTTGTACCGTCATCGGAATGTCCCCGTGGCCCGTCATGAAAATAATCGGTATCTGAACGTTGGCTTTGGCTAGTTGATCCTGGAAATCGAGACCGCTCAGTTCCTTCAACCTGACATCGAGTACGAGGCAGCAAGGGACATCCGTCGACTTGATCAGGAGAAATTCGGCGGTCGAAGCGAATACTTCGGCGTGCAGCCCAACAGATTTGAATAGACGGTGCATCGCTTCGCGCATGGAAGCATCGTCGTCGATAACGAAAACGATCGATTTTATGTCAGGCGCTCTATTCACTACTGGACGCTGACGTTGATCGCCGGCAACAGAACATTGAACACCGATCCACGATCGCTGCTCGAGGAAACCCAAAGCCGGCCACGGTGCGATTCGATAATCGAGCGGCAAAGGGATAGACCGATTCCCATGCCCTGCGATTTCGTCGTAAAGAATGCATCAAAAATGCGGTCAACGTTATTGGGATCAATGCCGGTTCCGCTATCCTCGACCGACAGCAGCACGCTGTCTGGATTGTGAATCTCAGACCTTAGCCGCAGCACTCTCGGCCGATCGATTACCGAGTTCATGGCGTCAAGAGCATTCACAATCAAGTTGAGAACCACCTGTTGCAATTGGACGCGACTGCCAATCACATCCGGCGGCTGGGCGTTCAGTTGAGTCTGGACCAACACTTCCTGCCACTGCACTTTCATAAGTGCAAGCACGTCGTGAACAAGCTTATTGATATCGAGCGGAGCCTGTTCCTGGTCAATTGTTTTGAACATCGCCCGTATGCTCTCGATAACCTCACTCGCACGATGACCATCAACGACGATGCTATTGACGGCCGTTCGCGCGTCGTCGAGGTTCGGCGTCTCGAATGCAAGAAAGCGCATCGCCGCATTGCCGTTTGCTACGATAGCGGCCAACGGTTGATTGACTTCATGAGCAATGGAAGCGGCCACCGCATGCATGGTCGTCAGCCGTGTCATGCGCACAAGTGTTAATTGCGCCGCCTGAAGCGCAGCCTCGGAACGCCTCCGCACATGCGCTTGCGCCATTACTTCGCCAACGATTTTTAGCCGCGCGATGAGGCTATCCGGCCATTGCCGAGTCGGGCGGAACGCCGAGAAGTTGATAAAACCGACTACTCGGCCGCCGACACGGAGTGGGATTCCGACACTGGTACGGATACCGGACCGCCGATAGTATTCTCTCTCTCCGGCAGCCTCCGGAGGCAGATCGTTAATCGATCGCACGTGCAGAATTTTCTCTGCACGAAGCTGACCATTATACCAATTCAGGAAAGGTGGTGCTCGGCCTGGCGAGTATCGTTCCACTACGCCCTTGACTACCGAACATAAGATGACAGCCCAGCCGTCCACATTGAATTCGCCAAAGTTGCCGCGATCGAAGTCGAGAAATTCCAGGAGTCGCCTTAGCGCGCTCTCGATTTCCGTCTCGATTCGGTCGCCGGAAACGTTAGCAAAGCGGGCGGAAAGATCGACAAGCAGGCGCTCAAACGTCAAAAGTTCTTCGAGCGATGTCTGACCTGCACGCCCAATTGTCTCTGCCCCGTCGACGCAAGTCTCGCTCATCATCGCGCGACCTTCCCGATCACTAAACCCGTGCTCTACAGCGACCGATGATCGCAGATGCTGCCGACGAATATCACGTGGTTTGAGTGCCAGTCATCAGCTTTTGAAGCGGCCACAATGCAAATTAAGGCACGCTCACCACTGCCGTGGTTGAGCGCGGGGACCACGGCGTCATCCAGTTGCATGTTCCCTGAATCTGCGGTTTGCCCAGTTGGGTACAGCTGTCGGGCGCGTGTCAACGGTTGAGTTGGTCGATCTTCAGCCTGCCGACCTCTTGCCAAAGGCAATAATTGGCATCGTTCTCGTTAGGTTGCGGCATTCGCACCAAAAATACACTTTTTAAACTGCGTGATTAGACATCGATCTCTGGCATCTTCACGACAATTTGAATTCTTTTCCGGACATTGCATTCTGACCTTCCAAACCGCAGCCCGGTAACGTCATCACGTCCGGAGTAATGCCCAGCATATCAGTCTAGTTTGAGAATGCTGCGAATTCAGAATACCGCGCTATAGGCCTTCGTACTAATGCACCTATCTCTTTAGCTATCGCGTTCCGACCTAGGTA
>JBAUGC010000019.1:0-1867 GCA_049679485.1 Xanthobacteraceae bacterium | reverse complement strand
GTGGAACATACCGTGCTGGCGGCGGTCGAATGAAAGCACGCTCTGGTCGGGATCGAGTCCGGCAAACGCGGTGCTGATCACCTGCTGGCTCACGCCCGCCGCCTGCGCATCGCGCTCCATCTGGGCGAGGAAGCTTGCGTAATTCCCGCCGCACTGCGCGGCGAACGCCGGCGCGGCGACTAGAAATGCAAAAGCGGCCGCAATAAAGCGGCCAATCATAAGACGCGCGCTCATCCCTCACCTCATGTCGCCTGAGCGCGCTTTTACACGTCGGGATCGGGCTTGTCGTGAGCCTTCCGATACGCTCGTCACCGCCGGACTTGACCTAGCGGTCAATGCCGACGAGCGAAATAGGAGAAAGAATTCAAGCTTTAAATTGACACAACGAATATGTTGTGTCCAGATCCAAGCCATGCCGATTCTGAATCAACGAGACTATCGTGTTGCCAAGGCTCGCTTTGAGCAACTCGGGAAGGCACGCGCCTCTCAATCTATGCTCGCTGAATCGGCAGCCGGCCTTTCGGCTGATGTATCCGATGCACGCAGGTCAGCGTTGGTGGCTGAGCAGGAGAGACTTGCGAAGGAAATCGAAACGTACGAATCGCTCAGAAGTCGGGATCTGCCCACCCTCCACTCCATTGAATCGGTCGACTTGGGGATGCTTCCAATTATTGGTCGCATCACCCGAGGGTGGTCACAAAAGCAATTAGCCGAGTTACTGGGATTAAAGGAACAACAAATTCAGCGTTATGAGGCTGAACGTTACGCAGGAGTCAGCCTCAATAGATACGAACGTATTCTTGAAATTCTTTCCGTGGAGTTATCCGCCAAAGTGCAGCGCGTCAGCGGGACCGAGCCGAACGACGCTCAAAGCGAATTAAAACTAGACCCCGCGCTCATTCGAGAAATACTAAAACGAGGATGGGTAATCACTGACACCTCCAAGGTCGAAGCGGCAGAAGCGATCCATTCTTATGTAAGATCAGGTCTAAAGCTTTCGACCTCTCGAGTCTTCCACCGTCAGAATCTTCGTCACTCATCTGCAGTAGATGAGGCGGCCTTAAACTGCTGGCGTGCACGCGCGCTACAGCTTGCCTACGCAAATGCCCCGAGGTCCAAAGGCAGGTTCAACATTGCTGACATCGCTTGGCTCGGCGAGCTTGTCCAGTTAAGCGGGCAAAAAGAGGGACCTATTGCTGCGATTGATTTACTCCACGATAAAGGAATTGTTGTTGTTATCGAACCCCACTTAGTCAACACCCGTTTGGATGGCGCAGCATTCTTATTATCGACGGGCGTTCCAGTTATTGCGCTCACGCTGAGATACGACAGACTCGATTACTTTTGGTTCACATTGCTTCATGAGCTCGGACATATTCTTCTCCATTTTAATCGCGGACTCGACTCAGGTTTTGTTGATGACCTTGAGGCCGACGGAGAAGATTTAGAAAAGGAAGCTGATACGTTCGCGAAATCAACCCTCATTTCCGACGAGATATGGAAGGCCGCTCCTGTGCGTTTCTCGAAGAGCACTAAAATGATGATAGAGTTCGCAGAGAGCTTAGGGATTCACGTCGCGATCGTAGCGGGAAGAATAAGGCAGGAACGCCGAGACTATAAAAAATTCGGTGAATTGGTTGGACAGGGAGAACTTCAGAAGATGTTTGCAACAAATCGGCCCTGAAGGAGTTTTGACAATGCTTGAGATTGCATCGGGCGACTACGTGCCGACTGTGCGACTGAAAAAAGGGGAATACGAAGCTCTCGGCGAATTTCCGAATGAGCTTAAGCAACGAATGTTGCCTAACATTATCGTTCCCCCCTTATCGGCTCGTGACATAGAAGCCAATCGCAAACTAACCAAGGC
>JBAUGC010000018.1:0-8363 GCA_049679485.1 Xanthobacteraceae bacterium | reverse complement strand
CCTTCAGGTCGTAGATGCTGACCGCCCCGCGCGTGGGGAAGATCAGGCCGGCGATCAGCCGCAGCAGGGTCGACTTGCCGCAACCGGATGGACCGAGCACCGCCAGAAATTCGTTCTTGCCGACATCGAACGTCACGTTTTCGAGCGCGGTGACCGCCGAGCCGTCGTTGCGTCCGAAGGTCTGCTCGACGTCGGCGAAGCGAATGACGTGCGACGGCTCGCTCATCGCCGGGCTCCTCGGCCGGCGCGCCGGGCGCCGCGCGCGTTCACTTGGGCAAGAACGAACGATCGACCGCCGTCTCGGGATCGATCTTGTCGAGGGGCATGTTTTGGGCTTCCGCGGTCCACTTCCAGGTTTTCGCCAGCAGCGCTTTCTCAAAAGCGCCTTCGCCGTCTTTCTTGCTGATGGAATTGACGATCAGCGATATCGACGCGGCGAACTGGGCGCGCGCGACTTCTACATCGACCTCGGGCACCATCGCCTTCAAGGCCTTGGCCGCAGCCATCGGATCGGCGATCGCTGCGGCGGTCGCTTTCATGTAGGCGCGCATGAATTTCTTCACGGTTTCGGGGCGCTGCGTCAGTATTTTTTCCGAGGCGAATACCGAAAGCCCATAGCCGTCGAAGCCATAGTCGGACCAGGCGATGACTTTCAGTTTCTTGCCGGTCTCGGCGAGCGGCTTTACGAAGGCCGGCGCGACCGTGACCCAGTTGATGGTCGCGGCCACCTTGCCTGCCGCCAACATTGGCGCGAGCGCGCCCGGGTCGGCCTTGAGCAGATCAACCTTGGCCGGATCGATCCCGTTGGCTTTGAGAACCAAAGGCCATGAAACGTTTGACGAGGAGAACGTCGCCGTGGCGACGGTCTTGCCGGCAAGGTCTTTCAGCGTCGAAATGCCGGAGCCTTCGGTGGTGAAGATGGCATCGGGCTGCAGCGTGTAGATCGAGGCGAGAGCCTTGACCGCAACCGGAGTCTGAGCGCGCGCCTGCAGCAGCGCGGCAAGCCCGCCGGTGCCAAGATCGGCCGCGCCGGTGCCCAGTTTGGTCACGACGTCGGACGAACCGCGGCCGGATTGAATCGTGACTTCAAGCCCCTCGGCCGCGAACAGCCCCTGTTGAACGCCGAGATAGGGCACCGCCTTGTCGCCGGCGGGAAGCCAGTCGATCATGAAAACGATCTTCTCGGCCGCAACGGCCGGAGCATTGACGCCGAGCAGCAGGGCGAGCCCGGCGGCAGCAGAAACAGCAAACAACTTTTTCATCATCGCACTGATCTCCACGCTTCCCGGACGTTCAAAGCAATAGTTGCGCCAGCGCCGCCGGCGTCAGCCTTTGTAGGTCTGACGGTACATTTCGCGCATGTGCGCCTCGACCGTCGTGGCGGCATATTTCGGCGTATCTCCGGGGCCAAGGCAGGTCGGAATGCATTCGACCGTGTGCGCGTAGTTGCCGGTGAAGAAAAACGGCACCGAATAACGCTCGCGTCCCGACGCGTTGACGACGCGATGCACCGTCGAGCGATACCGATCGTTGGTCCAGCGCGCGATCATGTCGCCGAGATTGACCACATAGGTCCCGGGCACCGGATCGGCCATCAGAACCCTGATCCCAGACTTGTAGGCCGCCGACATCGTCCTGCCGCAGCAGCGTGAGACCCCCGAAATCCGTGTGTGCGCCCGCGCCTTTCTGCCCGGGCTGGGCGCGCGCCGGCTGCGGCGGATAGTGCAACAGCCGCACCGTTGCCATCGCATCGCGGCAGTAATCGGCGAAATACTGCTCCGGCAGATTGAGCGAAAGCGCAATGCCGCTCATCACCCGCGCCGACAAATCGAGCATGACGTTCAGGTAGGCCTGCATCACCGGACGAAAGTTCGGCCGCTGCGCCGGCCACTGATTGGCGCCGTGATTGAACATGCCGGCGATGACCCTTGGATCGTCGGGCGTGTGGTCGGGGCCGATGTAGTAACCTTCTTTCAGATCGGGCGGCGTCCCGTGCTCGAGGGTTTGGCCTTGCAGCGGCTCGTAACCGCGATTGGCGTTCGAGCGCGCCTTGTCGACTGCCATTTTTTGCTCGACGGGTAGAGCAAAAAACGCGGCCGCTTCCTCAAAAACATCATCGACCAGCGTTTCCGAAACGCCGTGGTTGCTGATGTAGAAAAACCCCTTGTCGACGCAAGCGGCGCGCAATTGCGCTCCGACCTCCTGCCGGTCGGCAGCGTGCGAACTAGTCAAACCGGAAATATCAATGACCGGAAGCGACGCGGCACTGACCCTCACCGCCTCAAGCGCGCTCGGCATTGCCGCTCCTACTCCGCGCCGGTGGACATCCCCGGCAGTCAAAAAACAATGATCCCTATTGCCGGGGGCCTAAAGCCTATTTTGTAATCAGGCTTGATGAAATCGGCGGCAGGCAATCGCCAGCGCCGCGAAAGCCGCGAGCGAGCAGATAAAGTTCGGCCGAATCGGTCCGGCTGGCCGGAGGCTTGACGTGGTTGACGCTGGCAATATCGCGTTTGAGTTCGGCGAGGAGCACGGCTTCAGTTCCGCCTTGCAGCACTTTGCAAAGGAAGCTCCCGTCGCCGGCGAGCACTTCGCGCGCGAAATGCACCGCCGCCTCGGCCAGCCCCATGATACGCAGATGGTCGGTCTTCCGGTGGCCGGTGGCATTTGCCGCCATGTCGGAGAGCACGACGTCAGCCTTGCCGCCGAGCATCGCTTTCAAGCGCTCCGGGGCAGCCTCATCGAGAAAATCGAGCTTGACGAAATCGACGCCGGAGACCGGCTTCATGTCGAGAATATCGAGCGCAACGACGCGTCCGTTCGCGCCGACGCGCTGCGCTGCGACTTCGCTCCAGCCGCCCGGCGCCGCGCCGAGGTCGACGACGTGCGCGCCCGATCTAAGCAAATGATATTTGTCGTCGATCTCCGCGAGCTTGTAAGCCGCCCGGGAGCGAAAGCCCTCGCGCTTGGCACGGGCGACGTAGGGATCGTTGATCTGCCGTTGCAGCCAGGCGCGCGACGACGGCTTACGGCGTTTTTCTCCCTTGAGCCGCTCCATAACGCGTCAGGCTTCGCCCCAGACGCCGTCGGCGCGCATCATTTCGACCAGCATGCCCTCGCGCAGACCGCGGTCGGCGACGCGCAGCCGCGGGCACGGAAACGAGCGGCGGATGGCGTCGAGGATGGCGCAGCCGGCAAGCACCAGATCGGCGCGCTCGGCGCCAATGCACGGATTGGCGGCGCGTTCCTCAAAGCTCATTGCCATCAGTTCGTCGACCACGCGTGACACTTCGCCGTCGGACAGCCAGCAGCCGTCGACCCGGCGCCTGTCGTAGCGTTTCAATTTCAATGACACGCCAGCGATTGTGGTGACCGTGCCGGAAGTGCCGAGCATGTGGAAACCGTTGAGATCGCTGCGATGCTCAACGGCGAACCTTTCCACCGCATCCGCGACATCATCGACCATGGCGTCGTAGACCTCGCGCGGCACCACCGTACCGCCGTAACGTTCGGCGAGCGTAACGACGCCGACGGGCAATGACGCCCAGCCGATGATGTCGGGCTGCGGCGGCCCGCGCCGATCGGCGTTAGGTCGGCCAAGCCGCACCAGTTCCGACGATCCGCCGCCAATGTCGAACAGGATCACGCCGCTCGCGGCAGGATCAAACAACTCTGTGCAGCCGGCGGCGGCCAATCTCGCCTCGGTAGCGGAATCTATAATCTCAAGCTCAAGGCCGGCCTTCTCGGCGACACAGGCGCGGAACGCTTCGCCGTTTTCGGCCGCCCGGCAAGCTGCCGTCGCGATCAGCCGCGCCCGCTTGACGTTGCGCGCGTGCATCTTGTCGCGGCAGACCAGCAACGCCGAGACCGCACGCTCGATCGCGGCCTCGCTGATCTGGCGCGAAGCTGCTACTCCCTCGCCGAGGCGGATGATCCGCGAAAACGCGTCGACTACACGGAACCCGTCAGCGGTCGGGCGCGCGATCAGGAGCCGGCAATTGTTGGTGCCGAGATCGAGCGCCGCGTAGGTGGCCTCGGAATTCCCATTTTCGAAATCCTGAGCGTCATCCCGCCACGGGCCGTCGCGGCGCATGCCGTAAGGTGTCCGGCGATGCCAGCGAGATCGCCGTCGAGGCGCTCCACGGCCGTCGAGGCCGCCGGTCGGCGGAGCCTCCTCCTTCATTCAATACCTTCCTGCCGCGCCGGAACTCCTGGGCTCGACGGCCGCGGGCTTGGTCCAAGTCCAAATCCCGGCAAATGTATCAGTTTGGGGCCGGAAGGGCCAATACCGTGCCGTTCCCGCTTATTAGCCATGCCTGGCGCCAACTTGTCGCGCTGCACCAAGTCCACTATGTCACCCGATGCGAGTCGTTTCAGGATTGAATGCCCATGAATTTGCACCAGCCTGCTCCTCCACAGGCGGACGAATTGGCTGCTGACCGGTTGGCGGTCGAGAAATTTGCGATCGGCCAGTCGGTACCCCGCAGCGAAGACCCGATGCTGTTGCGCGGTCATGGACGCTACACCGACGACGTCAGCCTTCCCGGCCAGGCCTATGCGGTGATGGTGCGCAGCCGCAACGCCCACGGCGTCATTCGCAGGATCGACGTGGACGCGGCGCGGAAAATGCCGGGCGTGCTCGCGGTCTACACCGCTGGCGATCTGGAAACGTACGGCGCCTTGAAGTGCGTCGTGCCGCTGAAGAACCGCGACGGCACGCCGATGAAGAAACCGTGGCGCGGCGCCTTGGCAAAAGGCAAGGTTCGCTACGTCGGCGATCCGGTCGCCTGCGTCATCGCCGAGAGCGTCAATGCCGGCAAGGACGCAGCCGAAGCCATCGAGATCGAGATTGACTCGCTCCCCGCCATCACCTCTGCGGGTGATGCCGTGCGCAGCGGCGCGCCGCTTCTCTATGACGACGTGCCGGAGAATGTGCCGCTCGATTACCACTACGGCGATGCGGCCGCGGTCGAAGCCGCTTTCGCCAAGGCGGCGCACGTGACCACGATGGACCTCGTCAACAGCCGCGTGGTCGTCAACGCCATGGAGCCGCGTGCGGCGGTCGCCGCTTACGACGGCACCCGCTTTACATTTTATGTCTGCTCGCAGGGCGTCACCGGCATGCGCGCCAACATCGCCGATGTGATGGGCGTCGACGCCAAGGCGGTCCGCATCCTCTCCGGCCAGGTCGGCGGCTCGTTTGGTATGAAGGGCGCGGTATTTTCAGAATACGTCTGCATACTGCACGGTGCGCGCGCGCTGGGCCGGCCGGTGAAGTGGACCGACGACCGCTCGGGAAGCTTTTTCTCCGACAGTCACGGCCGCGATCACGGCGTCACCGCCGAACTTGCGCTCGATAAAGACGGCACCTTCCTCGCCATCCGCATCAAGTGCTTTGCCGACATGGGCGCATTTCTTTCGCCGATGGGGCCGTTCCCCGGAACGGTCAACATCGTGAAGAACGTGCAGAGCATGTACCGGACGCCGCTGATCGAGCTGTCGGCCAAGTGCGTGTTCACCAATACCTCGCAGACCGGCCCGTATCGCGGCGCCGGCCGGCCCGAGGGCAACTACTTCATGGAACGGATGATCGACACGGCCGCGTCCGAGATGGGCATCGATCGGCTCGCGCTGCGCAAGCGCAATCAGATCCGGCCCAAGGATCTGCCCTACAAGACCGCGTCCGACGTGACCTATGACAGCGGCGACTTTGCGGAGCTGACCAAGCAGGCGCTCGAACTCGCCGACATCAAGGGCTTCGCCGTCCGCAAGCGCGAAAGCCGCAAGCGCGGCAAGCTGCGCGGCCTCGGCATCGGCAATTTTCTGGAAGTGACGGCGCCGCCGTCGAAAGAGCTGGCGCAGGTCGAGTTCAATGCCGACGGCACGGTGACGCTGACAACCGGCACGTTCGATTTCGGCATGGGTCACGCCACGCCGTTTGCGCAAGTCTTGAGCGCGCAGCTTGGCGTTCCGTTCGAGAAGATCAAGCTCGTCCAGGGCGACAGCGATCTTCTGGTCATGGGCGGCGGCAGCGGCGGCTCGAAGTCGTTGATGCACACCGGCACCGCGATCGTCGAGGCCTCCGTCAAGATCATCGAAAAGGGCAAGGAGGCCGCGAGCCATGTGCTCGAAGCCGCGCCCTCGGATATCGAATTCAAGAAAGGCCGCTTTGTCATTGCCGGCACCGACCGTTCAATCTCGGTGATGGAACTGGCGCAGACGCTGCGAAGCGGCGGCGCCAAGCTGCCGCCGGATGCACCGCAATCGCTGGACGTGACTCACATCAGCGACGGGCCCGGCGCGCCGACCTTCCCCAACGGCTGCCACATCGCCGAGGTCGAGGTCGATCCGGACACCGGCGTGGTCGAAGTCATCAGCTATGTGTGCGTCAACGACTTCGGTAACGTGATCACCCCGATGATTGTGGCCGGGCAGCTCCACGGCGGCGTGGCGCAGGGCATTGGCCAGGCGCTGATGGAGATGACGGTCTATGACGACGACGGCCAATTGCTGACCGGCTCGTTCATGGATTACGCCATGCCGCGCGCGACCGACGCGCCGCCCTTTGTGCTCGCCGAACACCCGGTGCCGGCCAAGACCAATCCCCTCGGCGTCAAAGGTTGCGGCGAAGCCGGCTGCGCCGGCTCGCTGACCTCGATCATGAACGCCGTCATGAATGCTCTCGCCGACCGCGGCATTCGCCATGTCGACATGCCGTTAACGCCTTTCCGGATATGGCAGGCGCTGCAACAGGCGAATGGACCCGGCGTAGAGCATTCCAGTCAATGACACAGACGCTTTCGGTTCCCGCGCATCGCCTTGGCGAAATGCGCGTGGTCGCGCCGGTCTGCGCGGCTCACTTCGTGAGCCATTATTATATGATGATCCTGGCGCCGCTGTTCGCCTTCGTGCGCGCGGACTACGGCGTGAGCTACACCGACCTCGGGCTGGCGTTGACCGCATTCAATCTGGTATCGGCGGTGCTGCAGACGCCCACCGGCTTTCTGGTCGACCGTATCGGCGCCCGTAACGTGCTGATCGCAGGCGTTGCAGTGGGCGCCGCTGCCTTCGCGGTTGCCGGACTGGTCCATTCCTTCATCATCTTTATCGCCATGTTTGCCGTCGCCGGAATCGGCAACACGGCCTACCACCCGGCCGATTATTCGCTGTTGTCGGATCACAGCACGCCCGCGCGCATCGGCCAGATATTCTCGTATCACACCTTCGCCGGCATTCTCGGCGGCGCGGTCGCTCCGGTGACACTCCTCGTGCTGCAAAGTCACTTCGGCTGGCGCGGTGCGTTTGTCGGGGCTGCGATCCTCGGCTTCATCGTACTTGCGCTGCTCATCGCGGAGCGGTCGGCGATGCCTGCGGAGCGTGCGGCGAAGAAGCACCGGGAACCGGCACCGGCCGGCGATGGCGCCGCTGCCGCAAAGCGCGAGGACTACGGCTGGCGCCTTCTGCTCTCGGCGCCGATCCTGCTCAATCTTTGTTTCTTCATTTTGATTTCGCTGATGGGCGGGCTGAACAGCTTCTTCGTGGTCGCGCTCGGCGCGCTGTATAATACGTCCGCAACGCTCGCCAACGGAGCGCTGACTGCTCTCCTCCTGATGAATGCCCTCGGCGTCCTGGTCGGCGGCGTGCTGGCCTCACGCACCAACCGTCATGCCATCGTGGCCGCGCTCGGCCTCGGCGTTGCCGGTATCGGCACCGCGCTCGTCGGCTTCGTCGGCTTTTCTTCGGCCGCGCTGCTTGCGCTGACGGCGCTGTCCGGCCTGTTCGTCGGCATTGCCAGCCCGTCGCGCGATATGCTGGTGCGCGCGGTGACGCCGCGCGGTGCGTATGGGCGCGTGTTCGGCTTCGTGTCCTCCGGATACAATATCGGCGCCATGATTGCGCCGACGATCTATGGAATGCTGATGGATCACGGGCAACCGCGGGGACTGTTTCTGTTCTCGGCCATTTGCAGCATCGTCTGCATCGGCACGGTGATCTTTGGATTTGCCGGCCGCGAGCAGCGCGAGCTGAGCCCCGTCCACTAGGATTATTCGCGGGCGAAGGCCTTCCGAGGAAGCTTGGAAAGCCGGCTACGATGTCGTAAGTGGAGCCGCCTTCCCGGCGAACCGCGTTGGCACAAATCTGATGCCTGCACGCGTGAAATTGGGGAATAGTTCAACGGTAGAACAGCGGACTCTGACTCCGTTAATCTAGGTTCGAATCCTAGTTCCCCAGCCAGTCTAAAAATGCCGGAAATACATGACGCGCCGTATCAAACCATGTGCGGGGTTCGGCGCCCGGCGGACTATTTCGAGGAGAACGTATCGAACAGCGATTGTTGCGGATAGCCCGGCACGGCCTGGGCA
>JBAUGC010000017.1:0-2843 GCA_049679485.1 Xanthobacteraceae bacterium | reverse complement strand
GTGCCGTCGCGGCGCGGCGGATGCGCTCCCCGGGACAGAGCGTCGGTGTACCGGTCATTTGCCTCGGCAACCTCACGGTCGGCGGTTCAGGCAAGACGCCGGCTGCACTCGCGGTCGGACGGCTTTTGCTCGCCGCACATCAGCATCCGTTTTTTCTGACGCGCGGTTATGGCGGGCAAGCGGCTGGCCCGGTGCGGGTCGATCCGACGACTGATACGGCCGCCGCAGTCGGCGATGAACCGCTCCTCTTGGCGCGGCTGGCACCCGCCATCGTCGCCCGTGACCGCCTGGAGGGCGCCAGGGCCGCGCGACGTGCCGATGCGACCGTTATTGTCATGGACGATGGGTTTCAAAATCCGGCGCTCGCCAAGGAGCTTTCGATCCTGCTGGTCGACAGCCGCCGCGGCATCGGCAACGGCCGCATCATTCCTGCGGGCCCGTTGCGAGCGCCGCTCGATGTGCAGATTGCGCGCGCGCAGGCCGTTGTCGTCGTCGGCTCTGATCCCGTTCCCGACGCGGTGATGCAGTGCGTGTCCCGGCATAAGGTCGCGCTGTTCCACGGCCGTCTCGAGCCGGACCGCGACGCGCTCGCGACGCTGCAAGGCCGCAAGGTCCTGGCCTTTGCCGGCATCGCCGATCCCGACAAGTTTTTCACCACGCTCACCGAAGGCGGCGTCACGGTGGCCGAGCGCGCAAGTTTTCCCGATCACCATCGCTTTACGGCAACGGAAGCGCAGGCGTTGATCGCCCGCGCCGACGCCGGAAACTTGATCCTGGTCACCACCGAGAAAGATTTGGCGCGGCTAACCGGCGATACCAACCTCGCCTTGCTCGCTGCGCGAGCCAGCGCGCTGCCGGTTCTGCTCGTCGTCGAAGAAGCCGAGACGTTCCGCGACATGATCCTGAAAGTCGTCACGCACCCGCAGATGGTTTGACTCTTCATCAGATGTCTACAACTTCGTCCACCAGCGCACTTATCCGCCATCGGCCGTTCTTGCTTTACCTTTTGGCGCGAAGCTTCTCGGAATTCTCCCAGCAAATCGCCGCCGTGGCCGTGGGTTGGCAGATTTATGCCTTGACCGGCAGCGCATTCGACCTCGGCTTGGTTGGCCTGTTGCAGTTCATCCCAACGGCACTTCTGGTCCTCGTCGCCGGACACGTGGCGGACCGCTACGACCGCAAGCGCGTCGTTCAGACTTGCCAGATTGCGGTCGGACTGGTGGCGGCTTTCCTCGCCTGGGGCACCTTTGCCGGATGGCTGAACGTGCCAGAGATCTTTGGGGCGGTGGTATTGTTCGGCACAACCACGGCGTTTGACAGCCCGGCGGCAGCATCCTTGCTGCCGGCTGTGGTGCCGGAGGGAACGCTACAGAAGGGCACGGCCCTTTTCACCGGGACTTTTCAGGTCGCGATGATTGGCGGGCCAGCGCTGGGCGGATTTTCTTACGCGGTGGCACCCTGGGCGCCTTACGCGATCATGGCAGGATTTTCGCTCCTTGCAGCCATTTTAAACGGAGCGATCAAACCGGACCGCCCGGCGATCGAAAAAGCAGCTCCGACGCCCGGCGGCCTGTTTGCTGGCATTGACTTCGTCCGGCGCAACCCTGCGATACTGGGCACGATATCTCTCGACTTGTTCACCGTGCTGCTCGGAGGCGTGACCGCGCTACTGCCGATTTACGCGCGCGACATCTTGCAAACCGGACCTTGGGGATTGGGCGTGTTGCGGGCGGGCGCCGGCGATCGGCGCGCTGTTGATGGCAATCTTGCTGACCCGCCATGCCATCAATCGCCGGGTAGGAATGCGGATGTTCCAGGCTGTCATCGTCTTTGGCGTCGCGACAGTGGCGTTTGCGATCTCCCGATCGATCTGGGTCTCGGTGCTGGCATTGGCCATTCTAGGCGCGGCGGACACCGTCAGTATGGTGATCCGCATCTCGCTGGTGCAGTTGGCAACGCCAGACCAGATGCGCGGTCGCGTGAGCGCGGTAAACTTCCTGTTCGTAAACGCCTCTTACCAACTCGGAGAATTCGAAAGTGGCATTACAGCAGCCCTGCTCGGCGCGGTGCCGGCGGCCATGCTTGGCGGAGTGGGCACTATCGTCGTGGCGCTGTTATGGATGAAATTGTTTCCGGCGCTGCGCGACGCCGAACGGTTGGAGTAGTTTGTCAGGTGGAAAAGCTTACGACCTGTGCGAGTAGGAAGCGCTGTGTCGCTGCAAGACCGCCTCGGGCGTGGCGTACGCCTCCTGCAAATCGACACTCCAATATCTGAGTTCTTCGAGCGGAATCGCTGCACCGGTCACGGCGCAACGCACGAACGCACCCGGCCGCACAACGCGGAAATCGCCGTCCAGGTATTTGACCTCGGCCTCGCCGGGCATCGGCGACTGGCGATCGGTGCGATTGAGCAAATGGACCTCCGTCGCAGCGGCCTTCCTTCCGGGAAGATAGTCATTCCGCGGGGCGGACGAAACCCACCCGATTTCAAAATCGAGCAAGCCAAGGTCGCTGAAAAGATTATGTCGCGCCGACCGGAGGCGGGCGCGGCATAATCACCCACTCTGCTCGTCTGACAGCTTCTGCGCTATGTCGTCTTACCAGCAGCGCGCCGGATGCCAACGGCACCAGCCACCCCGCCAGCCTGGGGCGTATCCGTAGTAGCGGCGGTGGCCCCAACCCCAACCCCAACGGCCGCAACGCCCCCCGCGGCACCATGCCTGGATGATGTTGCCCGACGCGGCATCGCTCGAAACCCCGGCAGGCAGCGGCGCTATCGGCACCGCCTGTGAAACTCCGGAAACGCCAGCGACCAACACGGTCGCAACTGCAATCGCACACGC
>JBAUGC010000016.1:0-3343 GCA_049679485.1 Xanthobacteraceae bacterium | reverse complement strand
AGATCGGGTGCATTGTCGCCGGCGGCGGTGACGGAACGATTAATGAAGTGTTCGCGGCAGCTTATACGAACCGTCTCCCAGCCGAGTGCAGCGTTGCGGTTCTTCCTCTTGGCACAGCCAACGATTTTGCTCATTCAACGGGCGTCCCGGTCCAGGATCTCACGGCCGCTTTGAGGCTTGCGGCAACGCTGCCGGGGCGGCTGATCGACGTCGGTCTCGTCGACGGCAAGCCGTTTGTAAACCTCGTCTCGGGCGGCTTCGGCTCGCGTGTTACCGTCGAAACCGACCCCAACCTCAAGAAGCGCCTCGGCGGCTTGGCCTACGCCATCACCGGAATTTCGCATTTTGCCGAGCTTGCAGCCAATCAAGGTACGTTTCGCGCCGAAGGCTTTTCGTGGGAGGGGCATTTTCTCGCGGTCGCGATCGGCAACGGTCGCCAGGCCGGCGGCGGCATTCGGCTTTGCCCGAATGCGCTGATCGACGACGGATTGCTTGACCTGACGATTCTGCCGGAAGTCGATCACGCAGCACGGCTCGACGCTTTCTCCCATCTGCTTCGCGAGGGCGCCGTCGGCATTCGCTCCAAATTGGTCACGGCGCGAAGTCCCTGGATCGAGTATGAATCGGAGAACGGGCTGAACATCAATCTCGATGGCGAGCCAATGATCGCGAAGCGGTTTCGCGTCGAATGCCGCGAACGCGCGCTTCGCGTCAGCTTGCCCGAAAGTCCGCTCCTGTCGAGCGGCCTCGGCGTTTGAGCGAAATCCGAACTTCGCCGAGATCACGCACTTGCGCGCAGGCCGAGAGCAAGCGCGATCCAGGCGCCGCCGTAAAAAATCAGATCGATCCCGATAAAGAGGCCGATGACCCAAAGGCCTGAAACCGGCCATTGGGCAAGAACAAGCACACCCAGTATAAAGGTGATAATTCCGTCGATGATCTGCCAGCCCCAGCCGGGAAGAGCGACCCACGCCGAGCTGATGATCTGAAACAGCCCGCCGAACAAGAAAAACAGCGCCATCAGCATCGTGGCGACCTCGGCGCCAAGCAGCGGTCTTGTCACGATGAGAAAACCGGTGACGCCGAAAAGAATCGCGCCGACCAGGTGGTGAAAAAAGCCCGCCCAATGCCCGACGACAATTGCTTGAGCCACTTCGATGCCGCAGGCGAAAAGCAGAAGCCAGCCGAAGAACAGGATCGAGACGATGGTGGCCGTTACCGCGCGCCCGATGGCCAAGACGCCAAGCACGACCAGCGCGATCCCGAAGGCCAGGAACCATCCCCAATATTGGATGATGTCCTTCGGGATTTGGACGTCCAAATTTTGAATATGGCCTATCATGATGTCCTCCCTGGCTCACGGCGTGGACACAGCGGACGCACCGCAACGGGGCGCCTCAAGACCCACACGAGAATAGACCTACGCGCGAACAACGTCAGCCGCGTGAAGGGACTTCGCCGCGGCTCGCTTGTCAATCACCTGAGCGTCTTTTTGTTGCTGCGCCGGCACGGCCGGGTGCGGGTGGTTGAACGCCTTCCGCGGCGGCGGTGAATAATTCGTTGCCAATGAGCGCTTGTGCAGGAACGTTTCACTCCGTTGTCCGCAAGTTCCAGCTGGCGTTTTCGACGAGCGGATTGCTTTCCAGACGCATAACAATTTGATCGAGTTCATGTGGATCGGCTGTCGTGCTCAGCAGGGTGGCCACAAGTTCGGTATCGCCGCCTTCGCGTTCGAGAACTTCGATATCCTGGGGCGGATAACTGGCAGATTGCAGCACTTCCCTGAGCAGTTCGCGGCCGTCGTCGACCTGACTGGACCGCGTGGTCACATGCACTTCCGAGATGGCTTCAGTGGCGCTTTGGTCGATCGGCGCCCGGTTGATCGCGTTGACTAGCGGCCGCAACAGCGTATTGCCGGCCAGGACAAGCGCGGTGAGAAGGATCGCTTCAAAAGCCAGATCAGCGCCCGCGCACGCGCCCACCGCGGCCGAGCACCACAGCGTTGCCGCGGTATTGAGGCCCCAAACGTTGCTGCCTTGCTTCATGATGACGCCGGCGCCGAGAAAGCCGACGCCAGAGACAACGTAGGCGATGATCTGGGTCGCGCCGGCATTGCCGTTGAGATGCATGCCAATGTCAACGAAGGTAGCTGCGCCCACCGCGACCAGCACATGCGTGCGCAGACCGCCGCCGCGTTGGCGGTACTGGCGCTCAGCCCCAATCAGCCCGCCGAGCACGAAGGCCGCGACCAGGCTCACCAGCGTGTCTAAGAAATCGGGGACGGTGAAGGAATGAAGGAAGGCCATTTTGCTGAGACTGCCGGCTATTGGTCAAAGAAAGGTGGCTGGCGGATCGACTACGCGGGGCCTCGCGAAGCAGCTGGCTTTATTTTGTCGTCGCTCGCGCCAGCAGCCGCTTTGCCCGGGCGAGATGCGGGCGATCGAACATGACGCCGCCGATGCCGACGACGCCGGCGTTGGGATTAGCGGCAAACGCATCGATGATTGCCTTCGCCTGCTCTAGGGCTTGCGGCGTCGGGGTGAACACCTCGTTGATGATCGGCACCTGCGCCGGATGGATCGCTATTTTCGCGGTAAAGCCGTCGCGGCGCGCCTCTTCGCATTCGCGGCGAAGGCCGTCACTGTCGTGAAAGTCGATGTAGACGGTGTCGAGTGCCGGTACATCGGCGGCGGCGGCCCCCGCGAGGCACAACGCCCGCGCCAGCCGGTAGGGATCGAGAAAACGGCCTTGGGCATCGCGGTTGGTTTCCGCCCCCAGATCGGCGGAAAGGTCCTCGGCACCCCAAGTCAGAGCGCTCAGCCGCGTACTGGCCTCGCGGTAAGTCCCGGCCAGGAATAAAGCCGCAGCAGTTTCAGTGGCTAGCGCGATGATCTTGACGTTACCGTCGGTAAGATTGCTCAGCGCCTCGCGGACGGCGAGCTTGGCATCGGCATGGACGACCGCGGCGCCGCCTTCGGCCTTTGGCAACATGATGGCGTCGGGCTTTTCCGGAATGACGGCATCGAGATCGGCATCGATCAGGCCGGTGTCCAGGCTGTTGACGCGAACGACCAGATACGGCCGGGAGGCGGCGCTGACGGTCTCCTTTAGAAACGCCGCCGCGCTTTGGCGCGCCCGCGTCTTGCCGTCAAGCGCGATCGAGTCTTCGAGATCGATGATCAACGCGTCGGCGTCGCTCGCCATGCCCTTGTCGAGCTTCTTTGCACTGTCGGCCGGTACGAAAAGCAACGAGCGCATGACGTTGGTGTTTCCTTCCCTCAGCCTGCAAGGCGGGCAGGGGAGAATTCACGTCGCCGCAGGTTCGCGTCAATGGGAATGATGG
>JBAUGC010000015.1:0-3236 GCA_049679485.1 Xanthobacteraceae bacterium | reverse complement strand
GCGCTGCGGGGCTCGCCGACTATCTGACGAGCGAACACGTCGATTTTTTGATCGACGCGACGCATCCCTACGCCAGCGTGATATCCAACAATGCCGTGGAAGCTGCCCGCCAAACCGGTATCGCGTTGCTTGTGCTGCGGCGACCACCATGGGTCGCGACCACTGGCGACCGATGGACCGAAGTCCGCGACGTAAGTGAAGCCGTGCGCGCGCTTGGAGAGACACCACGCCGGGTTTTTGTTGCACTTGGCCGCAATGAGCTTGCGCCGCTCGATGAGGCTCCGCAGCACTTCTATCTGATCCGCAGCGTCGATCCCGTCGATCAGCCGCTGCCGTTGCTGCAGGTGGCTTACGTCACCGGTCGCGGTCCATTCAGTGAAGTCGACGACCGTGCGCTGATGAAAGAGCATCGCATCGAGGCCGTGATCGCGAAGAACGGCGGCGGCAGCGCCACCTACGGCAAGATCGCCGCGGCGCGTGAACTGGGCATCGGTGTAATCATGCTGCGTCGGCCAACGGCGCCGGCAGCGCCTGCAGTGGAAACCGTGGAGGTCGCGCTCGACTGGCTCGATCATGCGCTTACCTCCGCGACGGCACGGGGCGTATAGACGAGCGGCGCCCGTCCGGTTCGTTGGACCACGCGCGTTGCGCGCGAGCCGACGATGATCAGCGTCGCCATGTCCGCACCGGTCGCATCGACAGCAGCAAGCGTCGTAACACTTACGCGCTCGTCCGGTCGTCCGACGGCGCGGCCAAAGACGACCGGCGTTGCTCCCGGCAGATGCCGGCGCAACCGCTCGATCGCAGCACCGAATTGCCAGGGACGTGCGCGCGAGACCGGATTGTAAAGCGCCATCACGAAGCCGGCGCCCGCCGCGGCGTCGAGCCGCTGCTCGACCAGTTCCCACGGCTTGAGATTGTCGGAGAGCGAGAGCGTACAGAAATCGTGCCCGAGCGGAGCGCCAATCCGCGCTGCGACGGCGAGCATCGCGGTGATCCCAGGCACAATCACCAGGTCGAGTGCACGCCAGCTTTCCGGCCCGGCTTCGATCTCTTCGCAGACCGCGGCCGCCATTGCGAATACGCCCGGGTCGCCGCCGGAAACGACAGCGACGCGCGTCCCCGCGGCGGCATCATGCAGCGCAGCGACTGCGCGGGCGCGTTCTTCCCGGTTGTCGGAGACGTGGCGGCGCTGCCCCGCACACACCGGCACACGGTCGAGATAGGGCCCGTAGCCATACAGCGCTGCGGCGGCCGCGAGGGCCGCTTCGGCTTCAGGCGTGACATAGCGTGCATCGCCCGGTCCCAGGCCGACGACCGCAAGATGTCCGCTCACAGCCGCTCCTCCCAGCCCGGCACCAGCACGACGGCGAAGTAGGGCGCGTCGTCGTCCGGCTTGTCGCTGAGCGGAATAAGCTTGGCGTTCGCCATAGTGCCGCGCTCCACATAAATGGCGCGTGGCAGGCGGCCGCTCGTTGCCAGCGCGCGGCGCAATTTCGGCAAATGGCGACCGACCTTCATCACCACCGCCGCATTCGCATCGGCTAGGCGGCGCGCTAGCTCGCCCTCCGGCAAGGTGGCGGGTAGGACGGTGAAGACATCTTCACCCTGCGCGATCGGCATTCCAGCTGCCGACCAGCAGCCCGACATGCCGGTGACGCCGGCAATAATTTCAGTCGGGAAGCGGGACGCGAGCCGCGTGTGCAGATGCATGTAGGAGCCGTAGAACATCGGATCGCCTTCGCTAATCACGGCGACGATGCACCCGGCTTCCAGATGAGCGGCAATCTTGGCGGCGGCTTCATCGTAGAAATCGCCGATCGCATCGCGATAGCCGGTGCTGCATTTCGGCAGCTCGGTCGTGATCGGATAGTGGAGCGGCAACTCGATCACGCCCGGGCGGAAATGCGCCGCTGCGATGGTGCGCGAATGGCTCGTGTTGTCAGCCTTGGCGAAGTGCGCGATCACATCGGCCTCGGCAAGGGCGCGCGCGGCCTTGAGCGTTATCAGCTCGGGATCGCCGGGGCCGACGCCGACGCCTAAAAGTTTTCCAGTGTGGGTTGCCGCGCTCATATGCCGGGCCTTGCCAGCGCGTTGATGGCGGCGGCGGTCATGGCGCTGCCGCCCATGCGCCCGCGGACGGTGAGAAACGGCACGCCGCGCGGGTCATCGGCGAGCGCGTCCTTGGATTCCGCGGCGCCGACAAAGCCGACCGGGATGCCGAGGATAGCCGCCGGTTTCGGCGCGCCGGCGTCAAGGAGATCGAGCAGGCGAAACAGTGCGGTCGGCGCGTTGCCGATGGCGATGACGGCTCCGGCAAGGCGCTCAGTCCACAAATCCAGCGCCGCCGCCGAGCGCGTTGTAGCGAGCCGTCGCGCGAGGTCCACGACGCGCGGATCATTCAGCGTGCAGATCACTTCGTTGCACGCCGGCAGGCGCGCGCGGGTAATCCCGCGCCCGACCATTTCGGAGTCGCAGAGGATCGGCGCTCCGCCGGCAAGCGCGCCTCGTGCCGCGGCGACGAGGCCGTTGCCGACCACGATATGGGGCGCCAATTCCACAACTCCGCAGGCGTGGATCATCCGGACTGCGACGTCAGCTTCGTCCTCTGAAAAGCGCGATAAGTCGGCCTCGGCGCGGATGATGGCGAACGAGCGCTCGTAGATCGCCGTGCCATCGCGCAAATATGCGGAGCGCTCAGACATGGCTGCCCTCGGGCGCCGTTGCGCGGAAATGTCGGTCAATCGCGGCTGAAAGTTCGTTTGTCGCAATCGCAGCAAAGGGAGCATCACGCGCCGAACCATTGGTGATCAGCGCGCATCCGTCGGGCGAACCGACAATGGTGAGCGTTGCACTGCTTGCTCGGGCGCAGCCTTTGGCGCAGCCGGAAATGTGAATCTGGTGCAAGTCGTCGAGATGCGGCGCAGCGATTTGAGCGACCAGCGGTGCGAGGGCGCGCGAGGCGATGTGCGCCGATGCACAGATCGGCGCGCCGGCACAGGCGATGACATGTCGGCGCGGATCACCGCTGTCGATAATGAAGCCAAGACTTTCCGCGGTGGTGATAAAGGTGGGCGCGACTTTCTTGGTGATCCCGACAACCATCAGCACGCGGTCGGCAACTGCACCGATGCCCATAGCGCCTGCGACGTCTGCGGCCTGGGCTAATCGCTCAAGTGTCGTCGAGGCCGCATGGCCAAAGGCGAGACCGACCCCGACCGCAAGCAATTCGTCTC
>JBAUGC010000014.1:0-4461 GCA_049679485.1 Xanthobacteraceae bacterium | reverse complement strand
TGCAAGGTGCGCGCGCTGACGCCGGCGGCGGCGGCGAGCCGAGCCATGCTAAGCGGCACGGCCATGTGCTCGCGCATTTCGCGTTCCGCGCGCACCACGTAATAAGGAACAGGGCCGCCGCTGTCGTGCAATTCGCGGGCATAGTTATGCGGCTGCGTTGCCAGCAGTCCCGACAGGAGGAGGTCCTCCAGCTCGGCGCGTAGCGGATCGCAGGAAAACGGGCCACTCTCATCCACCGACCGTACCGTGAAGTTAAGCAGCGCCCGCCATTCACGCCCGGCCGAACTTCCGAAGTCGAAGGCGGCCTGAAATTTGAGCGGGCGTCGCGGTTTGAACCGTTCGGCGAGACGAGCCTCTATCGTTTCGCGCGGTATCTGGACGATGAGCTGCGCGCAATTGTCCGACCAGCGCAGGCGCAGATTTTCGCCTGGCGAAATCACTGCGGCGGTCGTGCCGGCGCACAGGACGCGATGGTCCCCAAGGTTGATCTGAACGGCGCCATGGATCGGTATCTGGACCAAGTAGAAATGCTCAAGCGTCCCGGGCCAGACGTCGACCGACGGGCCGATACGCATCAGGTTGAGCGAAATCCGGTTCAGATAGGTGCGGCAGATGATGCCGGATACGGGAACGTCCGAAAGCCGCCGCAGACCATGCGGCTTGAGCACATTGCTCAGCCGATGGTGCATCGCCTCGAAATTGTTCGATGCGAATTGACAATGTGACGCCAATGGAAGGTTTGCAGACACCACCGGTCACGGCCTTCAGGAATGCACCCGAAGGTATTTTTACACTGCCGGAGGGCTGCAACAAGCGCAGTCTTTCAATGCCGGCAGGCGGTTGCGTTTATTCAGCCGCCTGCGCGTGAATGTGCTGATTGAACTTCGGCATGACCTCTTCGGCCATGAGCTGCATCGACTGCCGCTCCCACGCGCCGTTGGGTCCGGTCCAGTCGAGGCCGGTCATCAACAGCGTGCCGAACGGCCCGACCTCTTCGCGGAACGCGACCAGCTTATCGAGCATGGATCTGGGCGAACCATAGAGCGTGCAGCCCTCGGTGATGACGCTGACGGTCGCTTCTTCGTCCGACATATCGGGCCGCGGTTTGAGGACCGACAAGATCCCGGCCCCGGCAAGCGCGGTGCGAATGTAGGTGAAGAAGTAATTGTTGGACGCGGCATCGCCATAGACCCGATCGAACGCTTCCGCATCGCTCGGCGCGACCACGATGTTGCGCGACACGCGCCAGTTCTCGCCGGACGGCTTTTTACCCATCTCCGCGCACGTTTTGCTGTAGATCGCCCAGTGCGAGGCGACCGAGTAGGTCGGCACGATGTTGGCCGAAATGATGCCCCAGTTCTGCTGCGCGGCGGTGCGCGCCGACGGCGAGTTCGGGCTGGCGAGCGACAGCGTGATCGGCGGTCCGCCCTTTTGATAGGGCTTCGGCATGTAGCCGATGCCGAGCTCGGCATTGACGGTGTCTTTCAGGCGAAACTTGCGGAACTCGCCGTTGAATTCGTAGGGCGGATCCTGCGACCAAATCATCTGCATGATCTTGACTGCTTCAACGACCTTGCGATTGCGCACGCCGACGTCGTTATGACCAAATAGCTCAAAGTCCGACAACAGGCCGCCGGGGCCGATGCCGAGCTCGAACCGTCCCCGGCTCATGTGGTCGAACTGCGCCACCTCGGCGGCGACGACGATCGGATCGTGGTTGGGAATGCAGATCACGCCGGTTCCGAAGCGCAGGTTCTTGGTCTGTGGCACGAGGCCGGCCATAAACATCAGCGGCGACGGGATCGGCTCGCTGGTCGCTGAAAAATGCTCGCCGAGCCAGAGCTCCTCGAAGCCGAGCCGGTCGGCCAACAGCGATTTCTCGGTGTCTTCGGCAAGTGTCTCGGTAAAGGTGCGGGCCGGAGGGTGCACCGGCATCATGAAAAATCCGAGACGCATGTTTCCCCCTGTTTCTTGATGCGCAATCGATTTTTTGGCCGACGATCAGCGCTGGATCGGTCGTTAACATGATGACACCGGAAGGTGCATCGGATCAAGGACGGCTGATTAAGGAAATAGCCGGCGCTTGATTCCCTCCCGGCGCTGACGCAATGTCGCCGCCAAACGGAGGAAAACCCGATGAGTGTTGCCGAATTGCGGACCAATGCCGCGCCCGCGAAGATTCCGACGGCCGACGAATTGATCGGCCGCGCCCGCGCGCTGGCCCCGAAGTTGCGCGAACGCGCCATCAAGGCCGAGCGCGACCGCGAGGTCCCGCGCGAGTCGGTGGAGGAATACCTCGACTCTGGCCTGATCCACGTGCTGCAACCGAAGCGGTGGGGCGGCTACGAACACGACCATGAGGTGGCGTTCGACATTTCCATCGAACTTGGCAAATCGACCTGCGCGTCGTCGGCCTGGGTGCTGAACTACCTGGCCGACCACGCCTGTATCCTGGCGCATTTCCCGGAAGAGGCGCAGCACGACGTCTGGAGCGAAAACAACGCCGCCTGCATCGCCACCTCGGCGGCGCCGACCGGCAAGGTGACGGTGGTGCCGGGCGGGTACCGCCTGGACGGCCGCTGGTCATGGTGCAGCGGGCTTCGGCATTCGCACTGGATCCTGATCGGCGGGCTCGCCTTCCGCGAGGGCGAGGATCATCCGGACATGCGGCTCTATCTGGTGCCGGTGTCGCAGGTGAAGCAGGACGACACCTGGTATTGCGCCGGGCTGCGCGGTACCGGCTCGATCACAAGCGTGCTCGACAATGTGTTCGTGCCCGAGCACCGCAGCGTGTCGTTCTCGACGCTGCGCGACGCTAACTCTCCGGGATCGAAGATCAATACCAATCCGATCTACCGCACCCCGTTTATCGCCGTGCACTCGTATGCGCTGCTCGGTCCGGCGCTCGGCTCGGCGCGGGGCGCCTATACCGACTTCGTGGAATGGACGCGGCAGCGCTACCTGACCTACACCCAGCTTGCGATCGCCCAGCACGTGCCGGTGCAGATGAAGGTTGCCGAGATCGGTGCGCAGATCGACGCTGCGGAGTTGCTGGCGCGCCGCGCGCTTGCGATCGCGCGCAAGGACTACAGCGGCATGAACCTGGAGACGCGCACGCTGCTGCGCCGCGATTTCAGCTACGCCATGCGGATGCTGCGCGATGCGATGGACGAACTGATCAACATCAGCGGCTCGAGCGGCCTGCTGGACAACAACTCGGCGCAACGCTGCTGGCGCGACGTGCACGCCATCGCCTCGCACGTGGTGATGAGCTGGGATGTGCCGGCGGAGAATTTCGGCCGCAGCCAGTTCGGGCTGCCGCTCAATCCCGCCTATCCGATGTTCTAGCCCGGTCGCTGCAGCTGCGATACCAAATCCGTCGCGGGTCCCGGCTCAGACCAGGTTAATCGCGACGTCGATGTTGCCGCGTGTGGCTTTTGAGTACGGACAAATCTGATGCGCTTCGTCGACCAGCGCCTGGGCGACCTCGCGCTCGACGCCTGGCAGGCTGACGTTGAGGCGAGCTCGAAGAAAGTAACCACCGTCCGCCAGGTCCAGGTCCACTTCGGCGTCGATGGCCACGTCAGCCGGCAAAGTGATTTTCCTTTTGCGGGCCGCGAGCCCGATCGCACTCTCAAAACACGCCGACCAACCGGCGGCGAACAATTGCTCCGGATTGGTGCCGATGCGCGCCGAGCCGGGGGTCGAAAGCCTAATGTCGAGGCGACCGTCAGAGCTGCGCGAGGCGCCATTTTCTCGCCCACCGGTGGTGTGAGTTTTGGCCGTGTACACTACTTTTTCGATTTGAGTCACGGTGCATTCTTTTCCGTTGCTTTTGCCCGGCGGCGCCCAGGTCGAGAACTGCCCTGCGGACCGCTTTTTCAGTACGCAGGGCACTCACGCCGATCAGACTTCGGCGACATCGATGATCGCTTCGGCGAAGGCACGTGGGGCTTCTTGCGGAAGATTGTGCCCGACGCCGCCCTTTATGGTCCGGTGCGCATATTTGCCCGAGAATTTTTTGGCGTAGGAACCGGGTTCCAGGTGCGGTGCGCCATTGGCGTCGCCTTCAAGAGTGATGGTCGGCACAGCGATGACCGGACTTTCGGCAAGCCGCTTTTCCAGATCGTCATATTTCGGCTCGCCTTCGGCGAGACCAAGGCGCCAGCGGTAATTATGGATGACGATCGCGACGTGATCCGGGTTGTCATAGGACGCTGCGGTGCGGTCGAACGTGGCATCGTCGAACTCCCACTTCGGCGAAGCGATCTGCCAAATGAGCTTCGAAAAATCGTGCCGGTATTTGTCGTAACCGGCCCGGCCGCGTTCGGTGGCGAAATAATATTGGTACCACCATTGCAGCTCGGCCTTCGGCGGCAACGGAGCCTTGCCAGCCGCCTGGCTACCGATCAGATAACCGCTCACGGAAACCAGCGCTTTGCAGCGCTCCGGCCAGAGCGC
>JBAUGC010000013.1:0-4097 GCA_049679485.1 Xanthobacteraceae bacterium | reverse complement strand
GGTCATGCCGTTGCACCAGACGAACGTGTCCGCCCGCACCATACCGGACGCGACCATTTCGCCCAGCTGCTGATCCGAGTACGGACCGGCCTGCTGGCCGCCAATCGCGGTGTACCATTGGCGATTAGCCATGAAGTCCCCCCAATAATGCCGCCGCGCGATCGAGCGACTGCCCTGCCCCTTTATCGCGCGATTTTCACCGGGCGTGCGCTACTTATCATGGGGATGTGGAAAACTGCAGCACCACGGCTTTCTCCGGACTGAAGTCACGCGGTCTTATGATCCGGCATTAATGGCAGCCAATACAACGCCGCTATTGTAAACGTGGCCGCGCCGCACGCTTAGCCATTGGCTCGGTTCGCTAGAATTTTAGCGATTTGCCCAATCTGCCGTTAGCGTCCGCGCCTTATGGAACCGGCATGAGTTCCATCATGTCGATTGCCGCATCGGGCCTGGCAGCCGCTGTGCAACGCCTGCAGGTTTCGGCGAACAATGTCGCCAACGCGAATTCGGACGGGCCGTTACCGTCGGCAAGCGCAGCGGTCCAGTCGCAATATCCCGCCGCCTATGTCGCCCAGCAGGTCGATCAGGTTGCCACACCGGATGGCGGCACGAGCACGGCCGTGTCCGACGCCCAGCCGGGCACGGTGACGGCGTACGATCCGAGCGCGCCTTATGCCGATCCAAACGGCCAGGTCGCGGCGCCGAACGTCGACATCGCCAACGAAGCCGTCCAGCAGGCGATCGCCAGCTACGAATTCGTCGCCAACGCCGACGTGATGAGCGTCGATCAACAGATGATGCAGACGCTGCTCGACATTCAGACCTGACGCCGGCGCTCCGCAGTAATCTTTCCCGTTGCTATACGACCTTCCACGTTCTCATTCATTCTCTCGTCGTCATGGCCGGACTTGTTCCGGCCATCCACGTCTTTGTTTCGGCTGGGCTCTTAAGACGTGGATGCCCGCAACAAGTGCGGGCATGACGATCCCGCGGGCCTTCGCCGCGCCGGAGTGGTTACGGGAACGCAGGCAGGTTAAGCCCGCCTGTGACGAGGCAAAAACCGCCGCGCTCGCGTTGACGAAATCCGCTGCTGGTCGCCCGATCAGGAGGCGCGACCCATTTTAGCGCTCACTTTTCCAGTTCCGGCGCAGACTTTGCAGCTGATTTGATGGCCGCGCTCGCGGATGCGGCCGGTACCGGAACAGCGCTCGCAGGTCTGTTTGATGACCGGGGCCGGGCGGCGGTTGTGGCGCGAGAATCGTTTGCCGAAATCCATTTGACTGGCCTTTGCGCTGTACGAATGTGGAAGCGATCCGACATTATCGATGTCAGGTTAAGGCCGTGGCGGCAGATTGCGGAAAGTTCGATATAAAGCGATGGTAGCCTGAACATCAGCAAGGCGAGGAAGCCATGAACGCCGACGCCAAGAAAACTGTACTGCGGATGATCCCCTACGGGATTTACGTGCTCACCGCGGATGACGGCAACGGCAACATTTCGGCAGCGACCGTGAACTGGGTGACGCAGTCCGCATTCGCGCCGCCGCTGGTGGTGGTCGGCGTCAAGACCGATTCCGGCACCTACCAGACCGTGAAGGCGGCGCAGACCTTTGCGCTCAACATGCTCGGCAAGGAGCACAAGAGCCTCGCCTTCACGTTCTTCCGGCCGGCCGATGTCAGCGACGGCAAGCTGAGCGGCCAGCCGTTCCGCAAAGGGACGACCGGAGCGCCGATCCTTGTCGATGCGCCGGGCGCGGTCGAATGCCGCGTCACCGCAATCGTCGAGCAGGGCGACCATCACATCATCGTCGGCGAGGTGGTCGAGGCGCATTTGAACAAGCCGCCCGCCGGCCGTCCCGACGCCGCCATCCTAGAAATGAAAGACCTTGGCGACAACGTGTTTTACGGCGGGTAACCCGGGCCCGCCCATGCTTCGTGCGTTTCGCTCGTCATGGCCGGACTTGTTCCGGCCATCCACGTCTTTCTTGCCCCCGGCGACCGTAAGACATGGATGCCCGCGACGAGCGCGGGCATGACGGTTCCATTTTGTAGCCCGCATGGAGCGAAGCGAAATGTGGGCCGCTAGTGACGCTGGATCGCCATTACGCTCCGCTCCATCCGGGCTGCGCTTGCTGATAGCCTCTTGCGGAATGATGTAGAGAGCGGAGACCGCCAATAAGCACCATTTGGGTTATCATTCAGCAGGTAATTACCAGCGTATTTACGGTCGCTGGTATGGCCGCATTTGTAATTTGGTTCGGCGGTCAATTTATTGACGCCAAGATCAAATCTTATTTCGACAGGGCGCTAGAAGATTACAGATTTGAACTTAAAACTCGCGAGCAAGCCGCGCAAATCGCTGAATACGCTGCTCTCGCTTGGACCATAAAGAAAACGGATAGTCCAGAAACATACCGTCGGGCTAATCAACTATCGTGGCAACTATTTTTGTGGCTGCCCGCTGACGTATACCGAAAATTGGGAAAGAGTCTTGCGAAGGGCGACCCAAAGGAACTGACACAGTCGATCGTTGACGTTAGAAAATTGCTTCTAAAAGACAACGCCGGAAATCTGGATGGCAATGATATTATCATTCACGGTCCAGGTATTGGCAAAAAGTAAAATTGAGAAGGCTTACGCGCCAAGACTCGACGACAATGATTCGGTATGCGGTCGAAGTTTTTAGTTCGGACTTCGACTATGTCGACAAGATCGCCTATCCAGAATGTTGCGAACGGTTATCTTGGACTGATCAATCTTACATGTACATTTTCGATAATAGCGCCGATGCTGTAATGTTTTTGGGCAGGATCGGACACTGCGCGAAAGCAAATTATCCGATTAAGTGGGCTCAGTCGCAGCGGGGTCGATGGTGACGCTGCGCGCGCGGCCAATGGATGGTGCGCCTTTCGGCGCTTCGCCTCCCTTTGATTGCCGGGAGGCAAAAAATTCGTCCGTTTCGTTGCAAAGCTTGGGTGCATTCGCATCGCGAGAACGAATTTCTTTTTCACCTCTCCCCGCCATGCCGGGAGAGGTCGAGCGTAGCGAGGGTGAGGGGACCTCTCGGCGCTTCTGAGCGCTGCGACTCTGAGCCCGGCGGTTAGGCCCCCTCATCCCGACCTTCTCCCCGCGTGCGGGGAGAAGGGGTTGCGGAACGCGTAGCCAAGGGCAAAGCCCGCATGTGACGAAGCTCTCGGCTGCGGTATAAAGCCCACCGGTCCCGAAAAGGCATTGCCGCATGAACGCCCCCCTCGCCTCCCATCCGACGCCGCCCTACAAACACACGCCGCTGTTTCCGCTCGGCAAGGACCAGACGCCGTATCGCAAAATCGCCGCCGACGGCATCCGTGTCGAGCGCGTGTTGGGCGAAGAAGTGCTGGTGGTGCCGCGCGAGGCGATGCGGGCGCTGGCGGAGGCGGCCTTCACCGATATCAATCATCTGCTGCGCCCCGCGCATCTTGCCAGTCTCAAACACATTGTCGAGGACCCGGAGGCGTCGGATAACGACAAGTTCGTCGCCTACGATTTTCTCAAGAACGCCAATATCGCCGCCGGCGGCGTGCTGCCGATGTGCCAGGATACCGGCACCGCGATCATCATGGGCAAGAAAGGCCGGCTGATCTGGACCGGCGGCGACGACGAGGCGGCGCTCGCCGAGGGCGCGCGCGATGCGTATCTCAAACGCAATCTGCGCTATTCGCAGCTCGCGCCAATCTCGATGTTCCAAGAGAAGAACACCCGCTCGAACATGCCGGCGCAGGTGGAAATCTACGCCGAGGGCCATGATGCCAACCATGCCGAGCATGACGCCGCCTACAAGTTTTTGTTCATCGCCAAGGGCGGCGGTTCGGCCAACAAGTCGTTTCTGTTCCAGGCGACGCCGTCGATCCTGTCGCGCGAACGGCTGCTGCCGTTCCTGAAAGAGAAAGTGCTGACGCTCGGCACCGCGGCCTGCCCGCCCTACCATCTCGCCATCGTCATCGGCGGCACCTCGGCCGAGATGACCATGAAAACCGTCAAGCTCGCGTCGTGCAAATATTACGACACGCTGCCGGAGCACGGCTCCGAGGACGGCCACGCCTTCCGCGACAAGGA
>JBAUGC010000012.1:0-1863 GCA_049679485.1 Xanthobacteraceae bacterium | reverse complement strand
CTTCGACGCAGCGCCGCAGCGTCGCCTCGATGTGGCCGATATCATCCAGCCGCTTGGCGTCGTGCAGATCAACGATCAGATGCACGCCAGCGCAGCGTACGCCATTGCGAACGGCAAAGTGCCCGAGGCCGCCTCCAACCAGCGTTGGGGGCGGCGCCACTTTCAGTTTGATCTTGCTGCCATTCGGTCGGGCGGTGCCTGGGATCCCCAAGCCCTTCCCCGATCGCAAGAGGGCGTTCCGGCTCATGCCGTCCTCCCCAACCAGAGGTAAGAACCCGAGATGCCGGCGAGCCGGCGCCACGGAAAAAGTGAAAGCCGCTCGATCGCGTCCACGCGGGCCGGTGAGCAGCGGCGGAATCCCCAAATAAATGCAAACCCCTCGGAGTCAAGCAAATTTTGCCAAAAACTCCGTGAGGTTTTGATCGTACAACGATCAGCAAAGTTTGAAGTTTCGGGAGCGCGTGTTTTGAGTTTGGGGCAACGCCGCGCACCTAGCCGCTGACGGCGACCGCGGGAGGTACCATCGGCTGCGCCGGCTTTTTCACGCGGGTGCGGAAGAAGCCGAGCACGCGGCGGGCGGTGTCGGGCTGTAGATGGTTGAAGCTTACCAGCGCGTTGTCGAGGTCCTTGGCCGACATACCGCGATCGGCTGCGCGCAACAGCAAGATCGCTTTCGTAGTGGTCGACGATAAGCCGGCGACCTTGGCAAGGATCAGGACGATCTCAGCGCCCGGATCCAGCAGCGCCCGTTCGACGACGTCGATTGGCGTATCGCACAAGATCGATAGAGCGATCGCGGTCTCCTCGAACTTGCGGTCGCGCGCATATTGGTAGATTTCGGCTTCGCCGATACGGCGGATACGATTGAGCCGCTCCACGGCTGCCTGCGCCGCGGCAAAGTCCGGAGATGCATTGCGAGCATCGTTACGAATGCCGCCGACGACCTCGGCGACCACGCCGTCGATGGCGGTCCCGGCCTGCGGGTTCTCGGCGGCCAGGCGCGCACGCACCGCGCCCGAGGCTTTTTCCAGCAATACGAGAAAATGCGTACGGGGAATGTCGCTGCGCATACCGACGATGGTCGCAAGATCGTCGTCGCCGGCCGAGCGCTTTACCAGCATGCGAAAACCGGCGTCGGAAAACCGGGCGCCGGCATTCTTGACCACCGCATGGACGACCTCACGGTCGCCGCGTTCGACCAGCACGTCCGTGACGGCTTCGCTCAAAATCCGGCGCTGCGAAATGGCGAACAGGTGCTGCTGGCTTTTGGTGTTGGCGTTGGCGAGCAGCGCGGGATCTTCGAGCCGTTCCGATTGTCTGAGGATGGCGCGCGCGACTTCGATGTCGTCGTCAAACGCCAGCATGTGAACTACGCTCGCAGGAGCGTTGGTGATCGGCGCCAGCCGGTTTGCGAGCTTGGCGCGCGCTTTGGCCTCAATCGTGCTCATGAGGCGCACCATCACGTCATCGAACACGCCAATCTGATCTTCCGAGTAACGCGGCGCACCGCCAACGAACAGATCGGTGATGCGGGTCAGCATCTCGATCCGGCGCGTATTGGTGCCGGAGCTCAACGCGGCCTCGAGTTCGTCAATGAGGGGTAGACTACGCATCATGCTACGGGCGCGGTCCCGTTGAAACAGCGACGACAATGCCGCGATAAGGGTGAACAAAGGCTTGCGCCGAAAACACACACGCTGCCGCACAGGAACGCATCAAGGGGACGGCAGGCGGCCTACCTTTGGTTGTGTAACGCCCCTGAAGTCACGAATTCCGGGTCGTAGTCGCCGCTTCGCGCGTCCACGTCGTCAGTGTAACCCCGGCTGCCGCATCAATGTCCTGTGTGGCCCCCGGCTTAAGCCC
>JBAUGC010000011.1:0-2806 GCA_049679485.1 Xanthobacteraceae bacterium | reverse complement strand
TCGGCGATCATCTTCTCGGAGGTGAACAAGCCCGAACCATAAACCACGTAGCCGTAATCTGAGCCCTGGAGGATCGAGAGCGAGCCGGGTCCGCCGGCTTTAGCCTCGAGCTCAGGCACTTCGGCATCGAGATAGCCGGGAACCGAGTCGACGCGGCCGAGCAGCAGATAATTTTCATAAGGCGGATTGACCGTGCTCTGCTTGATGTCGTCGAGCGTCATGCCGTTTGCTTTGAGAAACGCCTTCAGGAAGATGTAGGTCGAGCCCGCCGGCTGCACGCCGACGTTGAGGCCCTTGAGATCTTGCGGCGTTTTGAGCTTGAACTTCGTGGCGAGCGCCAGCATGGAGAGCGGGCTGTTCTGGTTCACCGCCACCAGCGCCACGACCGGCAAGTCTTGCGAGCGGGACACGGCCAGCGTCGGCAAATCGCCGAAGCCGAACTCCGCGTCACCGTTGCCGACGAGCCGCATCGCATTCGGCGAACCGGTGCCGCGGCGGATCGCGGTGACGTCGATGCCCTGCTTGGCGAAATAGCCCTTTTCCTTGGCGACGAAGAACATCGCGTGATCGCCGCGGACTACCCAATCAAGCTGTACACTGACTTTATCCTGCGCCAGCGCGGATGTTGCGAACAATGCAGCGGCGAATGCGGCGACGACGACGACTCTCATGATACGTCTCCTTTGACCATCAGCTTGCACGAAGATGCGCGTCGAATTTTGGCGCCCACGGCACCAGAACACGTTCCGCAAGCTCGACGACGTAGTAAAACGCGAGACCCAGAACGGAAATGACAATGAGCCCTGCGAATATCATCGGTGTGTCGAGTTGCGTCGAAGCAAATTCGATGAGGTAACCGAGACCGTGGTTAGCACCGGCAAACTCACCGACAATGGCTCCAATGACGCTGAAAGTGATGGCGACCTTAAGCCCAGCCATGAGATGCGGCAGTGAATGCGGTATGCGCACGCGCAGCAGGATCTTGGTGCGGCTGGCGCCAACCGACTGCATCAGCGCCACGAAGGATGGCTCGACCGATTGCAAGCCGGCCAGCATGTCGATCGCCACCGGAAAGAACGCAATGACCACAATCAACAAGATTTTCGGCGCGAGGTCGAAACCGAACCAAAGAATAAAGATCGGCGCTAGCGCCACTTTCGGCACATTCTGGAACAGCACGATGAGCGGATAGAGCGCGCGGCCGAACCGTTCAAAGCGCACGATCACCAAGGCTACGGCAATTCCGGTAACGGCGGCGAGCGCGAAGCCGAGGAGAATCTCCAGCGCGGTCGATTCAGCGGCGCCTGCAAGTTGCGTCCAGTTGGCAAGCAAAGACCGGATGATGGCGCTCGGCGCGGGCAGCACGAACGTCGAAACATGGAACAAGCGTATTGCCAGCTCCCAGACGGCGGCGACAATTGCCATCAGGCCGAGCGCCAGCACCCAATCGGGAATCGGGCGGCGGACCGCCTCTACCCGCACGGCCGCGGAGGCTCCCAAAGCGTTTTGACTCACGCTGGCCTCCGCTGATGGCTCTCGATCAAAAGAGCGCGCAGCCGCTGTTGCGCCAGCTTGAACGTCGGATCGGTGAAGCTCTCCGCATTGCGCGGCTGCGGCAGCGCGATCGGCATCGTTTCGAGGATGCGCGCAGGTGCGCCGCCCATAACGTGCACCTCGCGCGACAGGAACACTGCCTCGTCGATGGAGTGCGTTACCAGCACGACGGTCTTTCCGGTCCGCTGCCAGATGTCGAGCAGACAACGGCTCATCTCCTCGCGGGTGATGGCGTCGAGCGCTCCGAACGGCTCGTCCATCAGCAGCACCTGCGGGTCAAGCGCGAGAGCGCGCGCAATCGCCACGCGCTGCTGCATGCCGCCCGAGAGTTGCGACGGCATCTTGCGTTCCGCGTCTTCCAGGCCGACCAGTTTGAGCATCGCAGCCGCGCGCGCGACAGCTTTCGCCTTCGTTATCGCGTCGTCCGCCGTCCTCAGCAGGAAAGCGGCATTCTCGATCGCGTTCTTCCACGGCAGTAGCGTTGGGTCCTGGAAGACCAAGCCGATGATGCGCCGTTTTGCTGCTTCTCTTGGCTCAATGCCATCGACCGACACGGTGCCCTCGGTCGGAGCTATGAGCCCCGCCAGCACCTTCAATAGCGTGCTCTTTCCGCATCCTGACGGACCGATCAGTGAAACAAAGCTGCCCCTCGGTACCGCAAGGTTGATCCCTTGCAGCACCCGCTGGCGGCCGCCATCCAGGTGGAAGTCCACCGCAACGTCGCGGGCATCGACGTTAACGGGAGCGGTGTTCGTTGTCACCGCTGCCGTGGCAGTTTGCTGCGGATGGACCACGGAGAGAGCGGCAGTCATCGTCAGGTCCGCTTTGGTTTGTAGGCAATCGCTTCCATCTCGATCTTGGTGTTGATCACAGCGCGCGCCTCTACCGTTGTGCGCGCCAGTACCGCGTCCTTGAAATGCTCGGCGAAGACTTTGTTATAGCGGCCAAAGTCGCGGGTATCTTCGAGGTACGTCGTCACCCGCACCACATCGGCGAGCGTGGCCCCTTCTTCGGCGAGGATGCGCTTGATGGATTCAATCGTTCCGGCGGTCTCGTCCTCGATGGTGCCAGAGATCATGTTGCCGTCAGTGTCCTTCGCCACCTGGCCGGACACAAAAATGTAGTCGCCGGCCCGCACCGCCGGATGGAACGGCAGGTTCGGGTTTTTCTTTCCAATAGGGTAGACGTCGTTGCGACGGTCGCTCATGGTCTGTCGCTCGCTTTGATCCTAATCGAACACCGACGCCTCGAT
>JBAUGC010000010.1:0-2266 GCA_049679485.1 Xanthobacteraceae bacterium | reverse complement strand
CCTGGAAAAACGCGTTCAGGAACGTGCCAAGGCAAGTGCAGATGTGTCGTATACGCGCAAACTCCTCGATCGGGGCGTGGTCCATTGCGCCAAGAAATTGGGCGAGGAAGCCGTCGAAGCCGCCATTGCGGCCGTAGCCGAGGATCGGGATCGTATGACCGCTGAAGCCGCCGACCTGCTCTACCACCTCTTCGTCGTGCTCCACGTGCGGGGTGTTTCGCTGGCCGAGGTCGAAGCCGAATTGGCGGCGCGCACCCGTCAGTCGGGCCTCGACGAGAAGGCCGCGCGTAAGGGCGGCTGAGGGCAATCTGCATGGAACAACGCACCGAACCGGAGGTCTCGCCGTATCGCGTATTCTCCCGGGCGGAATGGGCGAACTTGCGCGCCGATACGCCAATGACGCTTGAGCCCGAGGAGATCGCCCGGCTGCGCTCGTTGCATGACCGGCTCGACATATCGGAGGTCGAGGAAATCTATCTGCCGCTATCGCGGCTGCTTTCGCTCTACGTCGCCGCGACCCAGAGGCTGTTTCGCGCCCAGCAGGGTTTCCTCGGCACCGAAGATGCCAAGATGCCGTACATCATCGGGGTCGGCGGTTCGGTCGCGGCCGGCAAGTCGACCACCGCCCGCGTGCTGCAGGCGCTGCTGGCCCGCTGGCCGAACGTGCCCAAGGTCGATCTCATCACCACCGATGGGTTTCTCTACCCCAACGCCGTGCTCGAACGCGAAGGCCTGATGGAGAAGAAAGGCTTTCCGGAGAGCTACGATCTGCCGGCGCTGCTGCGCTTTCTCTCCGACATCAAAGCCGGCCGCCGCCCGGTGCTCGCGCCGGTCTATTCGCACCTGGTCTACGACGTGATCCCAAGCAAGTGGATCGAAATCGACCGGCCGGAAATTCTGATTGTCGAGGGCCTTAATGTCTTGCAGGCCGGCCGCCTTCCCAAGGACGGCAAGGCCGTCCCATTCGTTTCCGACTTTTTCGATTTCTCGGTCTATCTCGACGCCGACGAGGATGTGCTGCTGTCGTGGTATGTCCATCGCTTTCTGGCTTTGCGCGGCACTGCGTTCGCCGATCCGCAATCTTATTTTCATCGCTACGCGCGATTGTCCGACGACGAGGCGATTGCCACCGCGACGTCGATCTGGAATCGCATCAATCTCGTCAATCTCCACGAAAATATTCTGCCGACGCGGCCGCGGGCCGACCTGATCCTCAAGAAGGGCGAAAGCCACGAAGTCGAGGAAGTGGCGCTGCGGCGATTGTAGAGGCGTCTCACGTCATCGGGCGTGCACTACGCCGCGAGCGCTTTTGTTCCTGATTCCGTAAGTGCCGCAGCGAGGCGTTCGCGATCGAGTGGCTTGACCAGAAAACCGTCCATTCCGGCTTCGAGACAGGCATCGCGATCTTCAGCGAAGGCGTTGGCGGTGAGCGCAAGGATCGGCGTCCGCGGTGTGCCGGTTTCGGCTTCGAGGGTCCTGATCCGGCGCGTCGCTTCGAAGCCATCCATACCCGGCATGTGCAGGTCCATGAGCACGCGATCGAACGGCGTGCCGGCAGCGCGCGCCGCGAGCCAGGATTCGATCGCTGCTTTGCCGCTTTCCGCCATGGTCGGGCGGTGCCCGAGTTTGACTAAAAGGGCGCGCGCCAGCAGCGCGTTGATTTCGTTGTCTTCGGCGACGAGGATTGAAAGGCCGCCGCCACCAGCCCGTAAAACGCTTGGCGTTTCGGCAGTCTCGATTGCAGCGGCGGGATCGAATACATCATTGGTGGAGAAACGCGCGGCGAGCGTGGCGGCGCGGACCGGCTTGATCAGACAGCCGGTGAAGCCTGCCTGCTTGAGGTTGGCGAGTTCGCCGCGCATTGCCGGCGTGATCAGGATGAGGCGTCGCGGGATTGTGGTCGCCATCCGTGCGAGCGCTTCACTCGCGGCCGTTCCCAGCATGTGATCGACGACAACGGCGCTCCACAATTGCTCCGGCACTAACGCCGCCGCGACTTGATCGTCGGGAACGATTTTGGTGCGTGCACCCCAGCGCTGCAGGCGTCGGGCGATCAAGGAAGCTTCGATGGCAGCCGGGGCGACGATCAAAATATCCTGACCGGTGAGATCGGGCACGGCGAGAGCCGGCTCGTCGGCATCGCTGGTGCGGGGCAATGGAACCGTTACGCGAAACGTCGCGCCTTGACCCGGCGTGCTTTCGACCGCGATCGAGCCCGCCATGCTCTCGATGATTCTTTTTGAGATGGTGAGACCGAGTCCAGTAC
>JBAUGC010000009.1:0-3267 GCA_049679485.1 Xanthobacteraceae bacterium | reverse complement strand
GCGCCAGCCGCTCCGACACCCTTTAAGCCGGCTGGCGCAAGCTCGGCCGGCGGGGAGACGGCTGCCGCCGGGACCATCGGCGAGAGCAACTTGGATGATGATGATGACGATATGGAAAACTGGCTCTCGGTCGCCGCAATGGAGGCGGAGCTCAAGCCCAAGGTGATCGAGACCTTCGACACCATCGCCGACACCTACAAGCGCCTGCGCCGGCTACAGGATCAGGATATCCAATTCCAGCTCAAAAGGCAGTCGCTCTCGCCCGCTCAGGACCGCAACTATAAGAAGCTGAAGAACGAGATCATCGGCGAGGTGAAATCGCTGCGGTTGAACCAGGCGCGCATCGATGCGCTGGTCGAGCAACTCTACGACATCAACAAACGCCTCGTCGGCTGCGAGGGCCGCCTGATGCGGCTCGCCGAGAGCCATGGCGTAGCGCGCGAGGATTTCCTCAAGAACTATCTGGGTTCTGAGCTCGACCCGCTCTGGCTCAACCGCGTGTCGAAGCTTTCGGCCAAAAGCTGGAGCAGCTTCGCCGCCAAAGACAGGGACCGGGTCAAGCAGCACTGCCACGAGATCCACGCGCTGGCCGGCGAGACCGGGCTCGAGATCGCCGAATTCCGAAAGATCGTGCAGATCGTACAGAGGGGCGAGCGCGAAGGGCGGCAGGCCAAGAAGGAGATGGTGGAGGCGAACTTGCGCCTCGTCGTCTCGATCGCGAAGAAATACACAAACCGCGGCCTGCAGTTCCTCGACCTCATCCAGGAAGGCAACATCGGCTTGATGAAGGCCGTCGACAAGTTCGAGTACCGGCGCGGCTACAAGTTTGCGACCTACGCTACCTGGTGGGTCCGTCAGGCGGTCAGCCGCTCGCTCGCCGATCAGTCGCGCACCATCCGTGTGCCCGTTCACATGATCGAGACGATCAACAAGATCGTGCGCACAAGCCGGCAGATGCTCGGCGAGATCGGCCGCGAGCCGACACCGGAGGAACTCGCCAAGAAGCTTCACATGCCGCTCGAAAAGGTCCGCAAGACCTTGAAGATCGCCAAGGAACCGCTGTCGCTCGAAACGCCGATCGGCGAGGAGGGAGACAGCCACCTCGGCGACTTGATCGAGGACACCAACGCGATCCTGCCGATCGACGCCGCGATCCAGTCGAACCTGCGCGAGACCACGACGCACATGCTGGCTTCACTGACGCCGCGCGAGGAGCGCATCATCCGCATGCGCTTTGGCCTCGGCATGAACAGCGATCACACACTGGAGGAAGTTGGCCAACAGTTCTCGGTGACGCGCGAACGAATTCGGCAGATCGAGGCCAAGGCACTGCGGAAACTCAAGCACCCGAGCCGATCAAGTGCACTGAGGAGCTTTCTCAGCAGTTGAAGGGCTCCGCCGGGTCCCTCTAGGACGCGATCCCCCAACGATCGGTTTACGTCGTCTATGAGAGGCACTATTCGCCTGCACCGGCGGCGCCCCACGGTCGCAACCTAGGCACTGAAGCAAACGGTACCGCGATTTAGGGTACGCGCCGTCGGAGACGACCCCGAAGCTGCGCATTTGCGTGGCATCGATGTGGTTTCAATACGCATCGCTACATTAGTTGTCGGAGGGGCATTGGACGGCTTCGGCGGCGCGGAGCCGCGCCGCGGGACTGCCGGTCGAGTTCTACAGCTCGCTTCCCTACGCGATGACCTTGCTGGCTCTGGTTCTCACCGCGCAGGCGCAGCACGCCCCCCGTGCCCTTGAACGCGCCTTCGACCTTTGACTGTCCGAGAAGCGCGATTATCGGAAGTGAGCGGTCCTTTGTTCAGACGTCTGAGTGTTGCAGACATCCGCCTACCGTCCGCAGAGTTCGCAAAGTGCGAAAGCGAGCACCCGCGCTGTCATACTACCTCCGGTTCTTTAACTAAGAACCATTTGTTTTGAAGGCCTGGACATAGCACCTGTTCAAATAGAGGGGGCACGGTGTTTTCGCTGGCACGACGCTTGCTTGGTGGTCGCTCTACCACAATCCATTTGGGAGGAGGGTTTACATGTCAATTCCAAGCATCCTCGGGTTTAATTTGCGGCTGGGCGCGATTGCGTTTGTGGCATCATTGATCTGTCACGTCGCGGCTGGCGCAGCCGAACATGATCCACGCGATAGCGCCGCGCCGGATAAGGTCCCGGAGCCGATGCGCAACGTGATCGCCTTCGAAAAGGCGGGAACAATGCCTTCGAAGCACTACAAGATCGCCTACGTGACGGAATGCGTGACCAACGCCTATTGCGAGGCCCGCATGAAAGGCCTGGAAGAGGCAGCCAAGAAATACGGTTTCGAATTCAAGACGTTTGACTCTAATTTCAATCCGCAGGCCCAACTTAAGGATGTCCAGAACGCGGTGCAGCAGGGCTTTGATGGTTATCTCTTCGGTCCGACGGCGGATGCTCCGGCCTGCAAGATGTGGAAGGATTACATGGTGCCGACCAAAAAGCCGGTCGTGTCGATTGACCTGTCGATGTGCGGAGACATTGACTACACGCCGGGCCTTGCCGCAACCGTGAGCATTCAGCGTCAACCCTACTACGACATCCACGTGGAGCGTGCCTTCGCCGCTGCGTGCGGCGACGGCAAGCCCTGCAAAGGCGTTTCCTTGAGTGGATTCGCTGGCTCCGATCTGTTCACGCGATGGGAAATGGCGATCGACAAGGGCCTGAAGAAATTCCCGAACGTACAGATCGTCTCGCGCCGCGAGGCGAAGTTCGATCCGCGGCTTGCCCGCCAAATCACGCAGGATGCCCTGCAAGCCCATCACGATCTGAAATTTGTCGTTTGTCACGACGATAACATGTCGCTCGGCGTGGCGGCTGCGATCAAGGCCGCCGGCCTCGTTCCTGGAAAAGACGTGAAAATCTACAGCATGGGCGGCAATGCCCACGGCGTCCAAGGCGTGAAGGATGGCATCTTCGAATGGACGGCCGCCGAGGACCCTCAGGCCGAAGCGTATTACGGCGCTATTGCCCTCGTCATGGCGTTGGAAGGCAAGGCGCTGAACGGCTACGTCAACCTCGAGGATCTGCCTTGGCTTGTGGACGGGACCGACACGATCTTCATCACCAAAGAGAATATGAGTAAGTTCACGCCGCATTGGTAGCGGCTGGTATTGGGTGTCGGGCGACGATGATGACCGCCCCCTCGGCGATCCGGATTCGGGGGCTGACGAAATCGTTTCCCGGCGTCGCCGCTCTGCGCGGCGTCGATCTCGACATTTACCAGAGCGA
>JBAUGC010000008.1:0-7174 GCA_049679485.1 Xanthobacteraceae bacterium | reverse complement strand
ATTTCGTCCTTCGCGGCCGCGGCATCACCAACATCGCGCTTGGCGGGTTCCTCACCAATTGCTGCGTCGAATCGACCATGCGTACCGGTTACGAGAAGGGCTACAACGTCATCACCCTGACCGACTGCACGGCTGCAACGAGCGAGGAAGAGCAGCGTCTCGCCGTAGAAAAGAATTATCCGATGTTTTCCCGGCCGCTAACGCACACCGAGTTTCTCGGTGTGCTTGGCGCGAAGCCGTCGGAGGCCCAGAAATCTGCCGCCTGAGGCGAGACCGCCTACTTCCGCCGCGAGATCGGCTGGTATTCGCGGCGCGGCGAACCGGTGTAGAGCTGCCGCGGGCGGCCGAGTTTCTGGTGCGGGTCTTCGATCATTTCCTTCCACTGCGCGATCCAGCCGACCGTGCGGGCGACCGCGAACAGCACGGTGAACATCGCGGTCGGGAAGCCCATCGCGCGCAGCGTGATGCCCGAATAGAAGTCGACGTTCGGGTACAGCCGCTTCTCGATGAAATACTCGTCGTGCAGCGCGATGCGCTCAAGCTCCATCGCCACATCGAGCAACGGATCGTTGACGCCGAGTTCGTGCAGAACCTCGTGACAGGTTTTCTGCATGATTTTCGCGCGCGGATCGTAGTTCTTGTAGACGCGGTGGCCGAACCCCATCAGCCGGAACGAGTCGTTCGGATCCTTGGCGCGTTTGACGTATTCGGGAATGCGATCGACGCTGCCGATCTCGCCCAGCATCTTCAACGCGGCCTCGTTGGCGCCGCCATGCGCTGGTCCCCAGAGGCAGGCGATGCCGGCGGCAATGCAGGCAAACGGATTGGCGCCGGTCGAGCCAGCAAGCCGCACCGTCGAGGTTGAGGCATTCTGCTCGTGGTCGGCGTGAAGCGTGAAAATGCGGTCCATAGCTCGCGCCAGCACCGGATTGGGCTTGTACTCCTCGCAGGGAACCGCAAAGCACATGCGCAGGAAGTTCGAGGCGTAATCGAGTTCGTTCTTCGGATACATGAACGGCTGGCCGACGGAATATTTGTAAGCCATCGCCGCCAGCGTCGGCGATTTCGCGATCATGCGGATCGAGGCGATCATGCGCTGGGTCGGATCGGTGATGTCGGTGGAGTCGTGATAAAACGCCGACAGCGCGCCGACGCAGCCAACCATCACCGCCATGGGATGGGCATCGCGCCGAAAGCCCTGAAAGAACCGGCTCATCTGCTCGTGGACCATGGTGTGATGGACCACCCGGTCGTCGAAATTCTCCTTCTGCGCGGCGGTCGGAAGTTCGCCGTAAAGCAGGAGATAACAGGTCTCGAGAAAATCGCCGTGTTCGGCCAGGTCCTCGATCGGGTAGCCGCGATAGAGCAGCACACCCTTGTCGCCGTCGATGTAGGTGATCTTGGACTCACAGCTGGCGGTCGACGTAAAGCCCGGATCGTAAGTGAAGATGTCCGTCTGATTGTAAAGCTTGCTGACGTCCATCACTTCGGGACCGATCGTGCCCTCCAGGAGCGGAAACGAATAGCTCTTGTCGCCGAGCGTCAGCTTGCCAGTTTTGGTGTTCGCGCCGGTTTTCGCGTCCATGATCGCATCCTCGATGGGTGACAGCGTTAGCAGTGCGATGCACACGGCACGCCAGCCGTAATAAGGCGCGGCACTGCCGATCCGGCCTTATTGGGGTAGCGCAACGGAGTGTGCACCGCAAGAAAATAGGCCTTCCGCTAGCTTCGCACCAGCCGGGCCCGCGCAAGTGGCCGGCCGGCCCTGCTGATCGCCGGTTGAGATGATCAGGCATTGCCTTGCTCAACTGTGGCAATTCTGGACTGGTCGGCGATGCGGGCGAGGCTCTCTGCCTTGCCGAGCACGATCAGCACTTCGAAGATGCCCGGCGATGTCGTGCGGCCGGTCAGCGATGCGCGCAACGGCTGCGCTACGGCGCCGAGTTTGGCGCCCTTGCGTTCAGCAAACGCGCGCACGGCCTGTTCGGTTGCCGACGCCGTCCACGGCTCAACGCCAGCAAGTTCCGGCTCAATATCCTGCAACAACGCCCTTGCTTGTGAGGTCAGCAGGGCTTTCGCTGGATCATCCAAAAGAATAGGCCGGTTCGCGAGCAAAAAATGCGCTCCGTCAATGAGAGCGAGCAGGGTCTTGGCGCGCTCCTTCACGCTCGGCATGGCCGAGAGCCACTGCTGCCGCAACCGCGGTGTCAGCTTGGCCGCAATGGCGTCGCCGTTCGCCAGGTGAGGTAGCAACTGCTCGATCGCCTGAAGCAGTGCCTCGTCGGCACTGGTCCGGATGTAGTGACCGTTGAGGCTTTCGAGCTTGGCGAAATCAAACCGTGCCGGCGAGCGCCCGATCTGCGGCAGGTCGAAGGTCGCGATCATTTCCTCGGTGGAGAAGATCTCCTGGTCGCCATGGCTCCATCCGAGGCGCACCAGTTAATTGCGCAATGCCACCGGCGAGTAGCCCATGGCGCGGTAAGCGTCGACACCGAGCGCGCCGTGGCGTTTTGAGAGCTTTGAACCATCGGGGCCGTGAATCAGCGGAATGTGCGCCATCACCGGCACTTGCCAGCCCAGCGCGTCGTAGATTTGTTTCTGCCGCGCGGCGTTGGTCAGGTGATCGTCGCCGCGGATGATATGCGTCACCGCCATGTCGTGATCATCGACCACGACGGCAAGCATGTAGGTCGGCGTGCCGTCGGAGCGCAGCAGCACCAGGTCATCGAGGTTTTCGTTTTGCCAGACGACGCGGCCTTGCACCTGATCCTCGATGACGGTTTCGCCGGTCAGAGGCGCCTTCAGCCGGATCGCCGGTTTGGCGCCGGCAGGCGCTTCGCCCGGATCGCGGTTGCGCCAGCGGCCGTCATAGAGCTTGGAGCGGCCCTCTCGCCGCGCCGCCTCGCGCATCTCCTTCAGCTCTTCCGGGCTGGCGTAGCAGCGGTAAGCGTGCCCGGATGCGAGCAGCTGTTCGGCGACCTCCTGGTGCCGCGCCGAGCGGGAGAATTGATAGATGACGTCGCCGTCCCAATCGATGCCGAGCCAGGAGAGCCCGTCGAGAATGGCGTCGATCGCCGCCTGCGTCGAGCGTTCGCGATCGGTGTCTTCGATCCGCAACAGCATCTTGCCGCTGCGGCCGCGGGCATAAAGCCAGTTGAACAACGCCGTGCGCGCGCCGCCGATATGGAGGAATCCGGTCGGCGAGGGGGCAAAGCGGGTAACGACGTTCATGGACCGTCCAGGTTCCTCGCACAGGCGCGCTCGTGTAGCACAGCTAAGCATGAATGGAAGTAAACCGGCTTCGCTTTCGTCTTCTGTTTCGGCCTGGCGGGCTTGACCGCGGAACCCAATTTGTCCAAGCCGGGCGCGCCGCAGGCTTTGCCGCGGCAAACAGAAGCGATCAGGTCATGACGGCTGCGGAAACGGCGGTACGGGAAGCGGGTCAGGATTTTATCCGCGACATCATTCGCGCCGATCTTGCCTCCGGCCGGTACAAAACCATCGTCACCCGGTTTCCGCCTGAGCCGAACGGCTATCTGCATATCGGCCACGCCAAATCGATCTGCCTGAACTTCGGCGTGGCCGAGGAATTCCGCGGCCATTGCAATCTGCGCTACGACGACACCAATCCGACCAAGGAGTCGCAGGAATATATCGACGCCATCGAGCGCGACGTCCGCTGGCTCGGCTTCGATTGGGGCCGGCATCTTTACCACGCGTCCGACTACTTCGAGCAGCTTTACGAATGGGCCGAGAACCTGATCCGCGCGGGCAAGGCTTACGTCGACGACCAGACCCAGGAGGAGATGCGTCTCACGCGCGGCACGTTGACGGAGGCCGGCACGGAGAGCCCGTACCGGGGGCGGAGCGTCGAGGAAAATCTCGATCTGTTTCGCCGCATGCGCGCCGGTGAGTTTCCCAACGGCGCGCGTGTGCTGCGCGCCAAGATCGATATGGGTTCTGGCAACATCAACCTGCGCGATCCGGTGCTCTATCGTATTCTTCACGCCGAGCATCCGCGCACCGGCAAGGCCTGGCGCATCTATCCGAGCTACGATTTCGCCCACGGCCAGTCGGACGCCATCGAGGGCGTCACCCACTCGATCTGCACGCTGGAATTCGAGGATCACCGGCCGCTCTACGACTGGTGCCTGGAAAATCTGCCAGTGCCGTCGCGGCCCCATCAATACGAATTCGCGCGGCTCAATCTCTCCCACACGGTGCTGTCGAAACGCGTGCTGACCGAACTGGTGCGCGGCAGCCACGTGCATGGCTGGGACGATCCGCGCATGCCGACGCTTGCCGGCCTGCGGCGGCGCGGCGTACCGCCGGCTGCGATCCGCGATTTCGTCAAACGCATCGGGGTCGCCAAGGCCAAAAGCGTGGTCGATGTCGGGATGCTGGAGTTTTCCATCCGCGAGCATCTCAACAAGACGGCGCACAGGCGCATGGCGGTGCTGCGGCCGTTGAAAGTTGTGATCGAGAACTATCCCGAAGGCCAAAGCGAGGAAGTCGACGCGGTCAATCATCCCGAGGACACGAGCGCCGGCACGCGCCGCGTCCGCTTCGACCGCGAGCTGTTCATCGAGCGCGACGATTTCATGGAGAACCCGCCGAAGAAGTTCTTCCGCCTATCGCCCGGCACCGAGGTGCGGCTGCGCTACGCCTACTTCATCACCTGCCGCGAGGTGTTGAAGAACGCTGCCGGCGACGTGATCGAATTGCGCTGCACGTACGATCCGGCGACCAAAGGCGGCAACGCGCCCGATGGCCGTAAGGTCAAAGCGACCATGCATTGGGTTTCTGCGGCGGATTCGATACCGGCGGAAGTGCGGCTCTATAATCCGCTGTTCCTGCGTCCCGATCCGAATGCAAGCGACTTTGCTGCCGAACTCAATCCGCAATCGCTCGAAGTCCTCAGCGACGCGCGCGTAGAGCCCGCGCTGGCGAAGCTGAATTCCGACGATGTGGTGCAGTTCGAACGGCAGGGCTATTTCTGCCTAGATCGGGACTCGAAGCCCGGGCGGCTGGTGTTCAATCGCACAGTTGGATTGCGGGATACCTGGGCCAAGGTCGCCGGCAAGGACTGAACCGGCGCGGGCCTATTCGCAGCGCACAGGGCAAATGGCCGCTTACGCGTAGCCGAACTGTTTGAGAAACGCCGCGAACCGCCGGGTCAGTTCGCTCTGCACGTCGGCGGGCAAGTCACGCCACTTGCCGCTGCGCGTATCGCCGATATGCGGCCCGTGGATCTGGGTGACGCGGTCAAAAGCGAACCTGCCCGTGGTGTTCAGCCGCTCCGCCGGCAAACTGGTCAGCGAATGCGCCAGGGTTCGCACCGAGTCCGTGCTGTATCGTGCAAAGATCGCTTCGGTCATGCCGGGTTCAACTTCGATCCCAAGAGCATTTGCCAGCTGCTCCACGGTCGATTTGCGTTCAAAAAATCGGTCTTCGTAACGCAAGAGGGTGGGTGCAGTTGCAAAATTCATAACTCGTCGACAATCGTTTTCGAGCCAGCGGACCGCGGCGCCGAGCGGAGCCTTGAAGCGCTGCGCCATCGAGATCGACGCATCGCGTGGGTCGCGAACGCTGACAAAATATTGAGCGTCGTTGGCAGCCAGCCAACGATCGAGCTCCGGACTGCCATGATGCGATTTGATTACGAGCGGCTGATCAGAGCGCGCAGGCTCTCCCGGCAATTCGCTTAAAGTTTCTGCGTACAAGGCCGAGACCGAGATCTCACCGAACCGCGCGATCATTAGCTCTCTGACAACGTTGAAAACCCAGGTCGACGCGCTGGCATGCAGTCCGATCGTTGCCACAAGGCGATATGACGCCACAACGCCACCCTACACCTCGGTCCTGCAAAGTATCGTTCTTGAATGATGCTTGGAATACGCGCCGCAGCGGCTCGCCATGGCGCTTATTTCCGGTGTAGCGTGACGGCGAGGTTGGCGCGCAAGGCATTTTGCTTTTTGGGGGCGCGCGGTGGCGGACGAGAATAACGCGCGAAGTCGCGCACGGGCTGGGGTTAGGACTTGGCCGGTCGACCGGGCGCGCCAGGCCTGGGGTGCGGCTTGGCCGCATGCGGAATTCACCATCCCGGCGCGGCTTCGCGAATGGGCCGCCATCGAGGTTGGCGCCGGCCGCTTGCTGCCGTGGTTTGCGGTCGCCTTCGGCACGGGGAGCGTCCTCTATTTCACCGCCGACCACGAACCCGCGATTTGGGCGGCGTCCGCGGCGGCGGTCGCGGCCATCATCGTAACCGTCCTGCTGCGCCGTCGGCCGGTCGGCCTCGTTCTGAGCCTCGGGTTCCTCGCAATCGCCGCCGGCTTTGCCGTTGCCACGCTGAAGACCGCGCTGATCGGCCATCCGGTGCTGCGCTATCCCGGTATTATGGCCCAAACGCCACAAGCGCCTTGATTTCCCGGAAAAGTTGCGGGATTGTCGCAATGGAACCTAGGCGATTCAAGTCAGTTTTAACGATTCGGGGCGTTGAGGATGTCCGGGAATGCAACCGCAAACCATGCGAGGTCCTATGGCAGTCTTAGCACCAGCACCGAGTGCGCACGGCGCCCCAGAGCCGCCAGCGGGAACGCGGCAAAATACTGCTCCTCCGTACAAGACCCCAACCTATCGGCGGAAGTGGGCCGTCTGGCTGACCTGTATCCTATCAGGGCTGGTGTTCGCGACCGTCGCTCACTTGCTGCTCAGATAGTCGCTCTTTGCGGCCGATTGCTGGCGCTCAGCATTTTTGGTCATATGTTAGTTAGCGGGATCAGCGCCCGCGCTGCCGACCGGTTCGTGGATATAACCCTCCGAACAGGTATCCAACTAAAAGAGCAATTGGGACAGCTCGCTAAGAAATATCCGGATGTAGAAGTCGGTCTTAGATATTTTGAGGATCAAAAACTCTATCCAGAGTATGCGGGTCTGACCGAGCTTGGTTTCCGCGTAGAAAACAAGACCGGTTATTATTCTTTATTTTTTATTCCGGTTTCAGCCAGGGCTCCAACCACCAATCACCCAAATAACGTACATCTGGAGCTATCGGCGATTGGCCCAAAAGGTGGCAACGTCTTATTGGGTACGGTATCGTCAGAAGGAAAACAATTGGAAGTGAAGGATGAAAAGCAGGTCATTGCAGGGAAAGTAGAGCCGTCAAAGGATTACT
>JBAUGC010000007.1:0-3575 GCA_049679485.1 Xanthobacteraceae bacterium | reverse complement strand
GTTGATGGAGCTTGGCGGCGCCACCGTGATCGGCCCGCTCCTGGTCGGCCTCGACCGCTCGGTGCAGATCGTACCGCTCTCCGCCAACGACGCGCAGCTCGTCAACATGGCGGCGCTCGCCGCCTACAACGTCAGCGGCTGAGACAAGCGCCAGTCGGAACCTGCATGGAAAAGCGCAAGCTCGGAACAGCGGGGCCGGAAGTCTCGCTCGTCGGCCTCGGCACCAACAATTTCGGCGGCCGCATTGATCTCGAAGCCTCGCGCCGCGTCATCGACAAGGCGCTGGAGCTTGGCGTCACGTTGTTTGATACCGCCGATATCTACGGCAATTACGGCGGCTCGGAAGAAGTGCTGGGAAAAGCTCTCGGGCCGCGCCGCAAGTCCATCGTGTTGGCGAGCAAATTCGGCATGGCGATGGACGAGACCGGCGACCGCAAGGGCGCGTCGCGGCGCTACATCATGCAGGCGGTCGACGACAGTCTGCGCCGGCTGCGCACCGACTGGATCGATCTCTATCAGGTGCATCAGCCCGACCCGAAAACGCCGATCGAGGAGACGCTGCGCGCGCTCGACGATCTGGTGAAAGCGGGCAAGGTCCGCTTTATCGGCTGCTCGAATTTTTCCGCTGCGCAGCTTGAGGACGCGCTGAGCGTTGCCGCGCGCAACGGCCTCACGTCATTTGTCTGCTGTCAGGATGAGTACAGTCTCGTGGTGCGCAGCGTGGAAAAGGATCGCGTCGCGGTGATGCAGAAGCGCGGCCTTGGCCTGCTGCCGTTTTTCCCGCTCGCCAGCGGCTTGCTTACCGGCAAGTACAAACGCAATGCTCCGTTGCCGGCCGGCACCCGGCTCGCCACCACCAAGCGCCTTGCCGAAAGCGTCCTCAATGAGCGAAACTGGGGCATTGTCGATGCGCTGCGCCAGTTCGCCGCCAGCCGCGGCCACACCATGCTGGAACTGGCGATGAGCTGGCTCGCCAGCCGTTCGCCGGTATCGAGCATCATCGCCGGCGCCACCCGGCCCGAGCAGGTGGAACAGAACGTCGCCGCGGTCAATTGGGCGCTCACGGCGGCGGACCAGGCGGAAATCGACCGCATCACTGCTTAAGTGTTGCCGTCAAAATCGCCGCGCCGGATTCACCGGCCCGAAACCTCTCTGCGGTAATGCGTTTCCCGGGCGCGGCGCAGCACGAAGCGGAGCGAAGTGATGCGCTGCAGACCCGGGATCGTTGCGGACACGGAGTCTGCGAAGGTCCCGGAACAGCGGTGCATCGCTAGGCGCTGCACCGCATCCGGGAAACGAATGTGAGAGCAAGCCGCGCGATGCATCCGCTCAACCCGCAATCAGCACTTGCCCTCGAAATCCGCGGCCTGGTTAAGACTTTCGACCGCCCCGCGGTCGACCATCTCGACCTCGCGGTGCGCACTGGCGAGTTCTACGCGCTCCTTGGCCCCAACGGCGCCGGCAAGACCACGACGCTGCGCATGATTGCGGGGCTGCTCCGCCCCGACGCCGGCTCGATCCACGTCACCGGCATCGATGCGCTCGCCGATCCGGTCGCGGCCAAGCGCGTGGTGGCGTGGATCTCCGACGAGCCGATGATCTACGACAAGCTGACGCCGGAGGAATATCTTGAATTCGTCGCCGGGCTGTGGAGCGTCGAGCCAGAGCTGGCGCAGGCCCGCGCCGCCGAGCTGCTGGAATGGCTCGGGCTCGCGGCGCACGCGCGCGAGCGCTGCGAGACGTTCTCGAAAGGCATGCGCCAGAAAGTGGCGCTCGCCGGCGCGCTCATTCACGACCCGCGCCTGATCATTCTCGACGAGCCGCTCACCGGCCTCGATGCCGGCTCCGCGCGCCAGGTCAAAAGCGTGCTGCGCGAGCGGGTCCGCGATGGCGGCACCATCATTATGACCACGCACATTCTTGAAGTTGCCGAACGCATGGCCGACCGCATCGGCGTCATCGCCCATGGCCGGCTGGTCGCCGAAGGAACGCTCGACGAATTGCGCCGGCAAGTCGGCAACGATGTTGGCGTCGCCATCGGCGGCGATGACGCGCCGATCGCCGCGAGTCTCGAAGATACCTTCCTCGCGCTCGTCGCCGAGGCGGCGCAAGCGGCGTGAGTTTTTCAGCAACCATGCAGCCGGGCACCGCGGTCTGGTTCGCGCGGCACGAGTCGCGGCTCGCTTGGCGCGACTGGCTGTCGATGATGACCGCCGGCCGCCGCGCCCGCGTGCGCAGCGTCGTCATCGGCTTTGCCGCCTTCGTCGTGTTCATGCACGCGGTCGCCTATTTCGTCGTCGGCACCTCCGCCAACGCCGCGTCCGACATGCACACCATGATTGCGATCACCGCGACGCTGTTGCTGTCGTGGCTGTTGATGATCTCGCAGGCGATGGAGTCGATGACGCGCGCGTTCTACGCCCGCGCCGATCTCGATCTCATTCTCGCCTCGCCCGCGGCGGCGCATAAGCTGTTCGCGATCCGCATCTCTACGGTCGCGCTTGCGGTCGCGATGATGGCGCTGCCGCTCGCCGGACCGTTCATCGACATGCTGATCGTGCGCGGCGGCTGGCGTTGGCTCGGAGCCTATGGCGTGATTATCGCCATGGGCACGGCGGCGGCGGCGCTAGCCGTCGCCATGACGGTGGCTTTGTTCCGCGCCATCGGCCCGAAGCGCACGCGGCTGGTCGCCCAGGTACTCGCCGCCGTGATCGGCGCCGCCTTCGTCATCGGGCTGCAGATCGCGGCGATCCTGTCCTACGGGACGCTGTCGCAGGCGAGCGTGTTGCAGTCGGATACTTTGCTCGCGCACGCGCCCGGCATTAGCAGCGTCATTTGGTGGCCGGCGCGCGCGGTGCTTGGCGAAGGTGTGCCGCTTGCCGGTGTTCTCATCTTCAGCGTCGCCGTGCTCGCGGCCGCCGTCGCGCTGGTGGCGCCGCGCTTCGGCGAATATGCGGTTGCTGCCGCGGGCGCCGAGAATGCGCCCACAAGCCGTGTGCAGCGGCGGACCACCTTTCGCCTAACATCGCCGCGGCGCGCGCTGCGCCGCAAGGAATGGCTGCTGCTGCGCCGCGATCCCTGGCTCGTTTCGCAGACGCTGATGCAGATGCTTTATCTGGTGCCGCCGGCGGTGCTGCTGTGGCGGAGTTTCCAGGCCGGCGGCAGTGCGCTCAATCTGCTGGTCCCGGTGCTGGTGATGGCCGCGGGTCAGCTCTCCGGCGGTCTCGCCTGGCTCACCATCTCCGGCGAAGACGCGCCCGATCTCGTCGCCACCGCGCCGGTGCCCGCAGGCTTTATTCTTCGCGCCAAGATCGAGGCGGTGCTCGGCATCATCGCCGGGGTGTTTGCGCCGCTGGTCGCGGTACTCGCCATCGCCTCACCGTGGCATGCGCTCGTTACCGGCGCCGCCATTATTATCGCCGCGGCATCGGCGACCGCGATCCAGCTCTGGTTCCGCACCCAAGCCAAAAGGAGCCAGTTCCGGCGCCGCCAGGTCTCCTCGCGCGTCGCGACGTTTGCCGAAGCGTTCGCGTCAATCGGCTGGGCCGCCACCGCCGCGGTCGCCGCCGCGAGCC
>JBAUGC010000006.1:0-1606 GCA_049679485.1 Xanthobacteraceae bacterium | reverse complement strand
CAATCGCTGTGCAGCCCTTGTGGGGAAGGTCGGCGTCTCGACGGCGTGCGCGATCTACACCGTGAGGCCTGATGTTTGCAAAGCTTGTTTGCCGGGAGATAACGCCTGTCAAATGGCACGACGGCGCTTCAATCTGAGGGTGATAGCGCCGCCCGGCCTTGCGTATCAGCCGAGCCACGATCAATAACGCGGCATCGTGGTGAACCGCGAGCGCGAGTCAATCGGACGCCCGCGCGAACCCTGCTGACATATTGCAATGCTTCCAGCAGGCGGGAGCCCGGCGTGGCCCGCTTTAATCCCGGCTTGTTCAATTAAGGGGCGGTTTTTCTTGTGGCGCAATTTGAAACCGCCCCTTCATAGATTTGGTTCTCAACCACATACCCAAACGTAGCCGATGGGAGAAGTCCGCCAGCAACTGCCGACGCCGTAAGCCCACCAGCGGCCGCCGTACCAACGCCGTCCGGTGCCGTACCAGACGCCGCCGTAGTAGCGTCCGCCGACGCGAGCTCCGCCGCGGACGCCCACCCTGGCTCCGCCGTGTACGCCGACGCCGCCATGTACCCCGACACCGGTATGTACTGATACTCTGACGTGAGTTCCGCCGTGTCCGCCATGTGCTACACCGTGGCCGCCGGCATGACCGTGCGCGGCGTGACCGCCACCATGTCCTCCGCCGCCATGTCCTCCGCCATGGCCGCCGCCGCCATGCCCTTTAGCCATCGCGTCGGCCGGGATTGCGATCGCAGCGGCCACTGCGACAATGAGAGTGAGCTTCCGTAACATTGGGTTTTCTCCCGAAGGTTGAATCGTCGAAGTCCGATGTGCCTATCGATCGCTGGCCCAGGTCTCGCTGTTAGCGCGCATCCTTAGCTCCTGGCGGTACAGGCACGTTGGCCACCATAGAGCAGGTCCGCCACATGTCATGTGACAGGCGGCACAACTTACCGGTTTTTTGCACCCGGTCGCCGTGTCGCGTCAGACAAAACCCGGCCTCAAACCGAAGCACGTGCAGATGATCACCGAGGCCGGCGGAGAACAAACAGCACGGCTTTCGTCATGGTGTCGAGCGATTTCGTCGCGATGGTTAAGGAGAGGTCCGGGCTCCCGGTTTTTTACTTCTACGCCACCCTCGCTTTGTTCGGATTGCGGGCCTGGGCGCGTCAGAATGCGCCCTTTAAGCTCGAAGGTTTCGATGCCTAGTCCAGCGGGATACGAATATCGACCGGCTCCGTCGGCTGAAACTCGCCGGCGTAAGCCCGCCGGTGCAATTCCTCCGGCGAAGCGCCGGCGTCGCGCGCTTGCACCATCTTCGCCGGATCGACCATCATGCCGATCGGATTTTGCGAGAACACCTCCGAGGTTCGCATCCACTCTGACGATTGCTTCCAATCGCCGAAATTATCGTACTGCAGCTCGACGCTGTTGCCGTCCGGATCGACATAATAAAAAGACATCGTCATACCGTGATCGAGCGACATATGCGGCACGATGCCGAGCGCCTTAAGGCGCGTGTAGGTGTCGAGGAGTTCGTCGCATGACTTGTACTCAAAAGCCATGTGATGCATTCCGGTGTGCATCAGCTTGTCAGGATCGTCACTCATTTTCG
>JBAUGC010000005.1:0-1872 GCA_049679485.1 Xanthobacteraceae bacterium | reverse complement strand
CATTATCTAGGCATCTATATCGGCAAGCCAAGCGAACCGCATGTACGCGAGGTGATCGAGACCAGCGATTGCCTGCTCGCTATCGGCTACCGGCCGCTCGAGGTGACCACGGGCGACTTCTTGGCCTCGTTGCCCGCCGACACGATTCACGCCCGCGGCCATTCAGTGGACGTCGGCGATGACAACTATCAAGCGGTGACACTAAAGGAAGTCCTCAAGGGCGTTATCGACGCAATCCCGCGCATCACGAGCCGCGCTCCGCGTCCTGTTGCTGCGCCTGCGGTGCCACGCACGCATGCCGACCCATCCACCGACCTAACTCAGGCGGCCTACTGGCAGGCCATGCAGGGCTACCTGCGGGAGGGCGACGTCCTGTTCGTCGACAATGGCACGTCATACGCTGTATTCGGCCTGAAGTTTCCGCCGAAATGCACCTTCGTCGGGTCAGTCAACTGGGGGTCGATCGGCTATTCGGTCGGTGCCCTGCTCGGCACACTGACCGCAGCGCCGGAACGCCGTCACATTCTGTTCGTCGGCGACGGTTCGTTCCAGGTCACGGCGCAGGAGCTGTCGACCATTCTGCGACACGACCACAAACCGGTAATCTTCCTGATCAACAACGGCGGATACACGATCGAACGCGGCTATCTCGGCAAGACCGAGACCTACAACGACATCGCCAACTGGTCCTATGCCGATCTGCCGAAGGTGTTCCGTCGCGACACCCGAGCACGATCATTCGTCGTCAAAACCCTCAAGGACCTGCAAGACGCCCTCAGCGCGCCGAACGACATGTTGATTTTTGTCGAATCCATCATGGACCGGTACGACGCTCTCGCCCCGGTGATTAACGGCAGTAACAATGGGGCGGAGCTCGACTACGGCCCCGCGGCCCGCAGCGCCGCGATAACCAGCTCCGGCCTGTCTAATTATTTTGCTGCATCGGAGTGGCCGTAAAACTGCTCGCTTGCTGCGGTGCATGAGTCTGCTGCTGGCCCATCGCGACACTTAGTGCGATGTCCGAAGTCGAGGTTGTAGCGGAAGTGGCTGCATTCTCGATATCACGCGAATGACCCACAACGGACTTCGACGTGCCTGAATAGAATTTGTATTTGGCGCTGCGGGCGCGCCCTTGATCCACCGCATGGGGGACTCGAGGTATTTTAGTCAGTAGCATCGCCCGCACATGAGTGAGAGCGCTTCCGATCGAAGCCGCTGGCTGGTCGCCTTGAGCGTCCTGCTGGTAGGGTTAGTGGTCGTGATAGCCATCGCCTCCGCGCTGGCACCCACTCTGTTTCCGGTCAGCGATCAAATTGGAGTCAACGGCCGGCGCGTCGCGGCTGGCATAATCTTTGTCGGAAGCTATCTCGCGCTCGCGATCGGCAGGATTCCCGGCCTGAGCATCGACCGAGCCGGCATCGCGCTTGTCGGCGCCGGGCTGATGGTCGCATCGGGCGCCCTTCCACTCGAAGATGCCTACAAGGCGGTGGACCTCGATACTATCACGCTGCTGCTTGGCATGATGATCGTTGTCGCCAGTCTACGGCTTTCTAGCTTTTTTGCCGTCGCTACTGCCTGGGTTAGTACGCATGCTAGGCGCCCTTTGATCCTGCTCGGCGCAATCGTCGCTATTTCGGGCGTTTTTTCCGCCTTTTTGGTGAACGATGCGATCTGCCTCGTGCTGGCGCCGCTAGTGCTGGAGTTGACGCTCGCGTTGGGGCGCCAGCCCGTACCCTACCTGCTGGCGGTGGCGATGGCGTCGAAAGTCGGATCGACCGCGACCATCACCGGCAACCCGCAGAACATCATGATCGGCAGCTTCTCTCATATCCCCTACATGAAATTCGCCCTAGTATTGGGGCCGATCGCGCT
>JBAUGC010000004.1:0-2480 GCA_049679485.1 Xanthobacteraceae bacterium | reverse complement strand
CCCTTGAAGCATCCGATCGGGTTCGCGGTCTCGAGCTTGATGACGAGTTCGCAGCCCAGCAAGTTTCCTAGAGCGGGACACTCGAACTGAGGCGTGTCGCGAAATATCCGCGAAATGTCTTGTCTTGCCTTCAAAATGCGTCCGAAATCGAGCCTCGTGTCTGGCTGCGTGGCTTTGAAATGTTCCGCAGATCTTTGACTCACGGGTTGCATAAGACAATCGTCCGGCATGGTGGTGGGGCTACACAAGCGCCGGCTCGCTGAAGCCGTCTAGTGTACCGGCACTAACAAAAGGATTCCTCGACGCTTGCGAGGATGCGAGTCTCGGGGAATGGAAGCTGAATTTGGCATCTGGCTGTCACCTGCTGATCGGGCACGGCTAGAGAGTTGGGTGGCGGACCGGAATACGCCACAGAAGCTGGTTTGGCGTGCACGGATCGTCTTGATGTGGGCGGAAGGGACCGGTGTCACGGCGATTGTGCAAGCACTGGGGAAGACCAAGAGAACGGCCTACCGCTGGCGCAGCCGCTACGTCGAGCAGGGCATCGAAGGGCTGCGACGCGATGCGACGCGGCCTGGTCGAAAGAAGCGCTTGGAGGCGGCGATGATAAAACGTGTTGTCGAGATGACGCTGCATGAGAAACCGCTGGCGGGAACGCACTGGTCGGCGCGCCAGCTCGCCAAGGCGGTCGGTCTCAGCCACACCAGCGTGCAGCGCATCTGGGCGGCGCACGGCCTGAAGCCGCATTTGACGAAAACCTTCAAGCTGTCCAACGATAAGCAGTTCGTCGATAAGGTCCCGGACGTAGTCGGCCTCTATCTCGATCCGCCGGAGCGCGCGCTCGTTCTCTCGGTTGACGAGAAGAGCCAGATCCAGGCGCTCGACCGCACGCAACCGGGCCTGCCGATGAAGAAGGGACGGGCCGGAACGATGACGCACGACTACAGGCGCCACGGCACGACGACGCTCTTCGCCGCTCTCGACGTCGCCACCGGTCGCGTCATCGGCCAATGCATGAGGCGACATCGTCACCACGAATGGCTGCGTTTCCTGCGGGCCATCGATCGCAGCACGCCTAAGGGCCTGGATGTGCATTTGATCGCCGACAACTACGCGACCCACAAGCACTCCACGGTCAAGGCATGGCTCAAACGCCATCCGCGCTTCCACATGCACTTCACGCCCACCTCGGCATCCTGGCTCAACCAGGTCGAGCGTTTCTTCGGCCTGATCACTGAGGATCGCATCCGGCGCGGCGTCTTCAGGAGTGTTGCCGAACTCGAGGCTGCCATCCAGGAGTACCTCAACAAGCACAATGCCGATCCAAAGCCCTTCGTTTGGACCGCCCCTGCCGCTTCCATCCTCAAAAAGGTTCGCCGCGGACGACAAGCGTTGGAGTTGGTACACTAGGAGCCGGCATAGAGTGGGCTCCGTGATCGGGAAAGCTAAAGGACATGGCCGAAACCGCATTCGACCTGGACGGATACCTGAACCGGATCGCCTATACTGGCACGCGGGAGGCGAGCCTGCCGGCGCTGCGCGGGCTGATCGCGGCGCACAGCGCGTCCATCCCGTTTGAAAACATTGATCCGTTCCTGGGGCGGGCGCCGAAGCTGGATGTCGCCTCGCTGCAGGCGAAGATGGTTGCCTCCCGGCGCGGCGGATACTGCTTCGAACACAACGCCCTGCTGCGTGCCGGCCTGATCGCGCTTGGGTTTGACGTGACGAGCCTGGTGGCGCGGGTGGTCCTCGGGGGCCCGGCGGATGCGTTTACACCGGCAACACACATGATTCTGCGGGTTGATTTGCCGGAGGGGCCATTCCTGGCGGATGTGGGGTTCGGGCACCAGACGGCGACCCTACCGTTGCGTCTGCAACCGGGTCTGGAGCAGCAGACGCTGCATGAGGCCATGCGGCTGAGACCAGCGAGCGAGGAGTTGGTGCTGGAGGCGAGGCTCGCGGGCAGTTGGCAGCATCTGTATCGGTTTTCGCTGCGACCGACACCGGACATTGATTACGAGGTGGGGAACTGGTTCTGCGCCACGTATCCTGGGCTGTTTACCGAGAACCTTATTGTGGCCCGGGCGGGAGCTGAGCGGATGCGGCACACGTTTCTGAATGGCCGGGTGACCGTGCGGCGGGACGGTGAGGTCGTGGAGCGGCGGATGGTGGAGGGGGAACGTGCGCTTGCGGTCGTGCTGGCGGAGCCGTTTCTGTTGCCGTTGCCCGACGAGGGAGTTGCCGCGCTTTTGCGGCAGATGAGTGAGAAGGGTATTTTGGGGGCGTCGAATCCGATTTTTGGGTGACCCCTCACCTGGGCTGACGATGAAGAACCGAGCGGCTGGGACTCCCGCCGAAACGGTGGCGCCGATCAGGTGAAATGGGGCAGGTCGAGGATTGCGGCGAGGGTCGCCGGCGCGCTGGATGAACCGGGCCGGAGGTGGCGCGGAAGCCGGCTCCAAGTCCGCGGGCGACGATCT
>JBAUGC010000003.1:0-4652 GCA_049679485.1 Xanthobacteraceae bacterium | reverse complement strand
ACCGCGGTGATGCGTTCACCGAGCGACGGGGATTCGATCGTGCCCGGACAAACGGCGTTGCAGCGGATGCCGTGTCTGATGAAATCGGCGGCGACGGCTTTGGTCAGTCCGATCACCGCGGCCTTGGTTGCGCCGTAGACATAGCGCTTCGGAACGCCGCGGACTGACGAAACCGCCGAAGCAATGTTGACGATCGAGCCCGACTTCTTCTCCAGCATGCCTGGCAAGAATGCCGTGAGCATCCGGTGGATGGATTTGACGTTCAGATCGAACGAGAAATCCCAGTCCTTGTCGCTGCAATTCAGCACCGTGCCCTGGTGCACGTAGCCGGCACAATTGACCAGAACGTCGAGCGGGCCGAACTCACCGGAGATTTCCTTGCCGAAAACATCGATGTCGCGCTGCGAGCGGACGTCGAGCTTGTGCAGCTTGCCGTTCAACCCGGAGAGCTTCCCGGCATCGAGATCGGTCGCGATCAGCTTCGCGCCTTCGACCGCAAACCTTTCCGCGATCGCGCGACCGATGCCTTGGCCGGCGGCTGTTACCAGGGCGACTTTGCCTTGCAGTCTGTTGCTCATACTTGCATCTCACATTCTGCTCTGGCAGCCGCGGTAGAATTCGCGGGACCAACGCGCCAACCAGTGTTGCGTTCAAAACCATCGGCGTCGCCGCGGCGCGGCAGTTTGCCGGTCATGACAATTTTCGGCGGTCCTCGCTGAAGAATTTGTTCAGCTCGGCATTGGTGACGAGTCCGGCAAAGCCGTCGAACTTGCCGTCATTGGCGATTTCGGTCGCAGTGCGGATGAACGCGTGCATCGCCGCGCGCGCGAGCGAGCCGCCGACGCTGATCCGGCGCACGCCCATCGCCGCAAGATCGCTTACTGTGAACCCAAAGGCGCCGCCGCCGAGGAAGTTCACCGGCTTCGGCGCCACCGCCTTCACTACTGCTTCGATCTGTTCGCGCGTCTTGATTCCGGGCGCGTAAAGACAGTCTGCTCCCGCCGCGGCGTAGGCTTTGAGCCGCTTGATGACGTCATCGAGATCGGGCGCGCCGCGAATGAAATTCTCGGCGCGTGCGGTGAAGACGATATCGCCCCCAGCGCGATCGACCGCCGTTCGCGCGGCTTTGACGCGCGCCACCGACAGGTCGAAGTCGTAAAGCGGGGTCTCGCTCTTGGGCGAGTCCTCAATCGACAGGCCCGCTACGCCGGTTGCGATGCAACGCGTCACGCTCTCCGCCACGCCATCGGGATTGTCGGCGAAGCCGTTTTCAAAATCGGCATTGAGCGGCACGTCGGTCGCCTCGACCAACTCGCGATAGTGCGCGAGCACGGCGTCGCGGCTCTGCGCGCCGTCCGGGTATCCCAGCGAGTGCGCGTGACCGGCGCTCGTAGTGGCGAGCGCTTTAAAGCCCAGGCCCTGCAGATAGCGGGCGGTTCCGATGTTCCAGGGATTGGGAATGACGAAACAGCCGGCTTCGTGCAGCTTCCGAAAAGTCTTGCGCTTGTCGGCAATGGTCGGACGGGGACTGCTCATGTTGCACCCAGCATCTGGAAAACTGACTTTGGTCAGTGGTTGTTTCGCGGGACGAATTTTTGTGCCACGCGCTGAAATCTGATGGCCGGCTCAAGCACCATTCCATCACTTAGCTGATCGACCATCTCGCGCTGGATTTCCTGCCACGGCGTCTGGCTCGGCGGGTAGTGATACCCGCCACTTTTCTCTAGCGCCGCGCGCCGCTCAGCCAATTCCTGTGCCGGAATCAGCATATCGGCGGTACCTTTTTTTAGATCGATCCGCACGCGATCCCCGGTCTTGAGCAGCGCCAGGCCGCCGCCCGCGGCGGCTTCGGGGGAAGCATTGAGGATCGATGGCGAACCCGAAGTGCCGGACTGGCGGCCGTCGCCGAGACAGGGGAGCGAAGTGATGCCGCGTTTGATCAGCGCCGCCGGCGGCTGCATGTTGACGACCTCGGCCGAGCCCGGATAGCCGATCGGCCCGGTGCCGCGCATGAACAGAATGGTGTGTTCGTCAATGCCGAGCGCGGGATCCTCGATCCGCCGGTGATAGTCCTCCGGTCCGTCGAACACCACAGCAGGGCCCTCGAAAGCATCGGGGTCTTTCGGATCGCTGAGATAACGCTTGCGGAATTCGTCCGAGATCACGCTCGTCTTCATGATCGCGGAATCGAAGAGATTGCCGTGCAGGACGCGGAAGCCGGCTTCTGCCTTCAGCGGTTCTTTGTACGGCCGGATGACGGCGGGATTGGTTGCCTTGGCGCGGGCGATATTGTCGGCGACCGACTTGCCGTTGATTGTCAGCGCGTCGCCATGGATGCGTCCGGCCTCAAGCAGCTCATGCATCACCGCCGGCAATCCGCCGGCGCGATAATATTCCTCGCCGAGATATTCCCCGGCCGGCTGCATGTTGACGAGGAGCGGCACATCGAAGCCGATCTTCTCCCAGTCGCCGATCGAGAGCGGAACGCCGATGTGCTTGGCGATGGCGTTGAGATGAATCGGCGCGTTGGTCGAGCCGCCGATTGCCGAGCAGGCGACGATGGCGTTTTCGAACGCGGCGCGCGTGAGGATGTCCGATGGTTTGAGGTCCGCGTTGACGATTTCGACGGCGCGCACGCCAGTCGCATAAGCCATTTGCCCGCGCTCGCGATACGGCGCCGGAATGGCAGCGCAGCCGGGCAGCGACATACCCAGTGCCTCGGCCATGGCGTTCATGGTCGAGGCTGTCCCCATGGTGTTGCAGTGGCCGATGGACGGCGCCGACGAGGCGACGAATTCGATAAATTCCTTGTAGGTGATCTTGCCGGCCGCGACCTCTTCGCGCGCCTGCCAGACGGCAGTGCCCGAACCGGCGAGCTTGCCTTTGTAGTAGCCGTCGAGCATCGGGCCGCCGGAGAGTACGATCGCCGGCGTATTGACCGTTGCCGCCGCCATCAAACAAGCCGGCGTGGTCTTGTCGCAGCCCGTCATCAGCACCACGCCGTCGAGCGGGTAACCGAACAGCACTTCGACAAGACCGAGATAGGCAAGATTGCGATCGAGCGCCGCTGTCGGACGCTTGCCGGTTTCCTGAATCGGATGGGTGGGAAACTCCAGAGGAATGCCGCCGGCGTCGCGGATGCCGGCGCGAACGCGCTGCGCCAGTTCGAGGTGATGACGGTTGCAGGGACTGAGATCCGAGCCGGATTGGGCAATACCGATGATCGGTCTGCCGGACGTCAATTCTGCAAGCGTCAGGCCGAAGTTGAGATAGCGTTCGAGATAGACCGCGGTCATCCCCGGGTCATCGGGATTGTCGAACCACAATTGCGAGCGCAGGCGCCGCCGCTGTGAACCGTTGGAACCGTTGCTCTTCGCCATTACGATCTCCCGACCTACGCACCCGCAATGCATAGATAGTCCGAATTGTCCTTGACGCGAACCCGCCGCGCGGCAATGCAGTCCAGTAATTTCGCCTCGGTCATATTGCGGCGCAGCATCGCGGAAGTGAGTTTGCGTTTGACGCGCAATTGAGGTTCAAAGTTCCGGCCATGTTGAAGACCGTAGCCGCCTTCGATCGTATCGGCGAGGAGAACGCCTTCGCCGTTCTCGCGCGTGCTACTCAGCTTGCGGCACAAGGCCGCGACATCATCAATCTCGGTATCGGCCAGCCGGATTTCCGCACGCCAGATTTCATTGTCGAAGCGGCGGTCAAGGCGCTGTGCGACGGCCAGCATGGCTATACGCCGGCCGTCGGCATTTTGCCGCTGCGCGAGGCGGTTGCCGCCGATTTGCATAAAAGATTCAAAGTCAGCGTGTCGCCGGACGCGCTGATGATCTTTCCTGGCGGCAAGCCGACCATGTTCATGTCGATTTTGATGTTCGGCGAGCCGGGCGCCGACATCCTTTATCCGGACCCGGGTTTTCCGATCTATCGCTCGATGATCGAGTTCACCGGCGCGCGGCCAGTCCCGGTGCCGATCCGCGAGGAAAATAATTTCGCCTTCTCCGCCGAGGAAACGCTCAGCCTGATCACGCCGCAGACGCGGCTGATCATTCTCAACTCGCCGGCCAATCCGACCGGCGGCGTGACGCCAAAGGCGGAGGTCGACAAGCTCGTCGCCGGATTGGAGCGCTATCCCGATGTCGCGCTGATGTCGGATGAAATCTACGATCACATGCTCTACGACGGCGAGACGCATGTCTGTCTGCTGCAATATCCGTCGATCCGCGACCGGCTCATTCTGCTGAACGGCTGGTCCAAGACCTACGCCATGACCGGCTGGCGGCTCGGCTACGCGGTCTGGCCGAGCAAGCTTTACGACTATGCGCGCAAGCTCGCGGTCAACCTGCACTCCTGTGTCAATGCAGCTACGCAATATGCGGGGCTCGCGGCGCTGACGGGTTCGCAGGACGAAGTAGCGAAAATGGTCGCCGAGTTCGACAAGCGGCGAAAAGTGGTAGTCGACGGTCTCAATAGGCTGCCTGGCATTTCCTGTGCGACCCCGAAGGGCGCGTTCTACGCGTTTCCCAACATCAAGCGTACCGGGTGGAAGGCGAAGGCGCTCGCCGCGGCGCTGCTCGAAGATTCCGGCGTCGCGCTGATCGGCGGGCCGGATTTCGGTGTGCTCGGCGAAGGATACATGCGGGTCT
>JBAUGC010000002.1:0-2978 GCA_049679485.1 Xanthobacteraceae bacterium | reverse complement strand
CCTTCACGTAGTCCTCGGCAGAACTGTTAATTAACGGCAGCACCTTGTCCTTGATCGGCTGGATCGAAGGCACTGTCGTATTCCACTTGGTTCCGTCCCACTGGACTAGCGAGATACCGCTGTGACCATTGTGATCGGCGCAGCTCAGGTGGACCGGAGAGGCAAAGTTCGGAAAGCCCATTTCTTTCCATCGCGCTTCGGTGATGTTGAGCGCTTCGAAGCCGCGACGCACATCCTCGCCGTTGACTTGCTTCTTGCCGGTCAGTCGCTGTGCCGTGCGGATCGCTTCGGCGATCATTGCCGAGTTCATGACAGCACGGTTGTAGAGATTCTCGCCAACCTTGTCCTTCGAGGCGACTTGGCTCTTACCCTTGTCAACCACGTACTTGAGAATGTCCTGGATTGCCGGATAGTTGGTGCCGACGCCGTTAAGGTCGAGCGAGCTATAGCCCTTGGCTTCCGGACCCGCGGGACGCGCATCGTCGTCGCCGCCCGACCACCACACGCCGACGAGCCGATCCATCGGGAAGTTAATCTTGGCTGCTTCCTTGACCGCGGTCGGGTTCATCGCGCCCCAGCCCTGGATGTAAATCCAGTCAGGCCGGTCGCGGCGAACGTCGAGCCAGAGCGAAGTCTGGTTCTGCATTTGCGACGCGGGAACCGGATAGAGCTTCAGCTCAAAACCATAATCTTTCGCGAGCGTCTGCAGGAGCGGAATCGGCTCCTTGCCGTAGGGCGCGTCGAGATGGACGAGGCCGATTTTCTTGCCCTTGAGCTTGTCGAAGCCGCCTTCGACATCGGCCGCGTGGCGGATGAAGGCCGAAGCCCCATCCCAGTACGTGGCCGGTGCATTGAAGATCCACGGGAACAGGTTGCCGTCGGCAGAAGCAGACAGGCCGTAGGCGAACGAAAACACCGGAATTTTATCGACCGACGCCTTCGGGATCACTTGCAGCGTTATCCCGGTCGAAAACGGGGTGATGACGACCGGGTGTTTCCCCTTCACGGTGTCGTAGCACTCGACGCCCTTCTTGGTGTCGTAACCGGTCTCGCACTCCTCAACGATGATCTTGACGCCGCCAACGCCGCCGTCACGCTCATTAAGCATGTTCATGTAATCCGACAGGCCGTTGGCGACGGGTATTCCCGACCCGGAAAACGGGCCGGTTCGATAGGTGAAGAACGGAACGTAGATTCCCTCCTCTGCCTGAGCCGTCGCGACCGCGGCCGGTACCGCCGTCACAACCGCCAGGCCAAGAGCAAGATGCTTCAGATGCATAGCTGTTTCTCCCTTAATCTAGGCGTCGGCTCTCGGCCGGCGCGTTCATATGCCCTCGATCTCAGCAGCGGGACCAAGGCGCCCCGGCCAGCCAGTCGTGCCGACCAGGAATTGGGGTGGAGTGTGCACCATCAATACGGAAAGGGCCACACCCTCAATTTCTGTTTACCGATCTGCCAGAGCCGCGCGAGGCCGGCGGGCTCCACCACCAGAAATACGACGATCAGTGCGCCGACAATCACGAAGGTCAGTTGTTCGGCGGCCGCCGGCCGGATTGGCAAGCCAAATGCCGAGGGGATTGCGCGTAGCGCAATTGGCAGAATGTAGATCAGCGCGGAGCCGAAAAACGATCCGATCAAAGTGCCGAGACCGCCGATAATCACCATGAAGAGCACAAGGAAGCTTTGGTCGATGGCGAAGACGTCGGCTTCAGCACCGCCGTACCACAGGAACACCATCATCGCACCGGCCACGCCGCAATAGAACGAAGAGACCGCGAAGGCGAGCAGCTTGGCGCGCAACAGCCTGATCCCGATCAGCTCGGCAGCAAGGTCCATGTCGCGAACCGACATCCACATCCGGCCAATCCGGCCGTGGACCAAATTCGAAGCGATCCAGGTGAGGAAGACGACGATGCCCAGCACGACCAGATAGCGGGTTGCAGCGGTCGCCGTGGGGCCGGTGATCGGAATTCCCATCAGCGTGCGCAACGGCACCTGGATCGCGCCCGAGCCACTATAATTGTACAGCCAGGGGATCCGAATGAAGCACCATTCAAGAAAGAACTGCGCGGCGAGTGTCGCGACCGCGAGATAAAAGCCCTTGATGCGCAACGACGGCAAGCCGAACAGCACGCCAACGGCGGCAGAGAAAAAGCCCGACGCCAGAATCCACACAATGATATCGACTTGCGGAAAGAAGGTGGTGAGCTTCAGGCAGGCGTAAGCGCCGACGCCCATGAACGCGCCGGTGCCGAGGGAAAGGAGCCCGGTATAGCCGGTGAGCAGATTAAGTCCGATCGCCGCCAACGCGAAAATCAGAAATGGGATCATAATGGTGTTGAGCACGAACTCGTCGCCGGCCAGCGGAAAGACGACGAAGGCGATGATGAGAATGACCGCGACGCCGATCCGATCCTGCAAAATCGGAAACACCGCCATATCGGCGGCGTAGTTCGACTTGTACTGGCCCACCTCGCGATAGAGCATCGTTCAAATCCGCTCGATGATCTTTTCGCCGAACAGCCCCTGCGGCCGAAACACCAGAAAACCGAGAGCGATCACATAGGCCAGCCAGGTTTCGATGCCGCCGCCAAGAAGCGGTCCCCAGTAAAATTCGCCGAGCTTCTCGCCGATCCCGATGATCAGACCGCCGACGATGGCGCCGGGGATCGAGGTCAGGCCGCCGAGGATCAGCACCGGAAGCGCCTTTAACGCTATGATCTGCAGCGCGAACGAGACTTCCGAGCGGGCGCCCCACATGATGCCGGTGGCCAGCGCGACGACGCCGGCCGCGAACCAGACGATGACCCAAATCTGCTCGAGCGAGATACCGACCGACAACGCCGCCTGATGGCTGTCGGCGACCGCACGCAGGGCCCGGCCGATGCGGGTGCGCTGAAAGAAGACCGCGAGCGCCGCGACCATGATTGAAGCGATAATGACGGCGGCGATGTCGATCTTCTGCAACGACACGAAAC
>JBAUGC010000001.1:0-12373 GCA_049679485.1 Xanthobacteraceae bacterium | reverse complement strand
CACCCGGCTGGCGCGCGGTCGCGCGCAAGCTGCGCGCGCCACGTACCCCCGGCGGGCGACGCGACCTCGGCAAACCAAAAATACGGCGGGCCGCCGTGGCGTTCGTGCGATTTGGCCGCGACGCTGCCGTCGGGCGCGATCAGCGACAGCTCGCCCTCGGCTGGTTTCTCAACGGTGACGAGGACCCGCAAAGGGGCGCCGCGCCACGGCGCGATCGGGGATGACAGGACCGCGAGGTCGGCATCTTGGCAGTTGCCGGATAGACCCTCAGCCTGCGATGCCGTTGTCGAGAACACGAAAAATGCGACCGCGATCAGCGACAACGCCGTCGCAGCGGCGGCAAACTGGCGTGCTGGATTCAATTGAGCCCTGTTCCCGGTGACCGCAACGAGACCATATTGCGAAAGGTTTGACTGAATCATGGCAGATCGCCAAGTGAATTATACCCAATTCACGCCGGTCAGTCAGCGGGTTAGACTGCGATTTTGCCGATGCGCGGCAGTTCGCCAAGACCGCTGAGGTCAGAGATGGATTAAATCACCGCTTTGAGAGGTGATCGCGAACGTGCTCGGCGCCTTGGCTACGGTGTCACCTAAGCGGCCGACGCTTTCGCGTCCGCCGGCAAGGACTTCTCGCGCGCCTCGTGGCTAGTGATCCCCTCGCGCGCCAAATGGGCTTCCAGCGCCGACGCGGCACGATAGAGCAGCCGCTCATCGAAATTGCGTCCGGTCAGCATCAGGCCGACCGGCAGTCCGTCGATCCAGCCGCAGGGCATGCTCATCGACGGATGCCCGGTGGCGTTAAAAGGTGCGGTGTTGATGGTGACCCCGAAAGCGGTGGCGACTGCCTCTTGACGCGGTGCATCCGCGGCCGGTCGCCGCGGCGGCGGGAACGGCACCGTCGGCGAGGCGAGAATATCGACGCGCGTCAGCGCCTCGTTGTAGTGCTCTGCAAGCAGGCGCGCCAAATTTTGCGCGCGGCCGTAATAGCGGCCGCTGTAGGCGGTGAACATGTATTGGCCGACCAGCGCGGCGAGCTTGACGGTGTCGGGCAGGAGATCGGCCTGATGGCGCCACATGGCCTGATGCTGCATGGCCGAGGGCAGATAGACACCCTTCGGGCCGAAGCCGGAGCCGTTGCCATGAAACATGGTCATCAGACAACCTTCGGCCGCCAACGGCATCCAGATCGCGCCGGCATAGCGATGCAGCGGCACGGACACCGCTTCAACTTCAGCGCCGAGTTTTTTGAAGCCCAAGATTGCCGCGCGCACCGCCGCATCGGTCCGCTTGTCGGACTGCGGCAACCCGAACGTTTCTTCGAGTATGCCGACGCGCAATCCCTTTGCGCCGGTGCCGAGGTCGGCGGTGTAGCGATCGACCCTGATATTGTTTTGCCGGCTGTCGAGACCGTCGGAACCGGCGATGACTTCGAGCAGCAAGGCGTTGTCGGCAACGTTGCGTGTGATTGGCCCGAGATGGTCGAGCGAATATTCCATGCCCAGATTGCCGGTGCAGGGCACGAGGCCGAAGGTCGCCTTCATGCCCACGGCTCCGCAGAAGGATGCGGGCTGGCGTACCGATCCGCCCTGATCGGTGCCGAGCGCCATGTCGACGATTCCGCCGCCGACCAGCGCGCCTGATCCTGAGGAAGATCCCCCCGACGTGAAACCGGGACGATGCGGATTATCGACCGGCCCGCGGGCGTTGGTGTGGCTGCCGCCGGAATAACAATAGTCCTCGTTGGCGGACTTGCCGACGATGGTGCCGCCGGCGTCGAGTATTCGGGTGACCACCGTGGCGTCGACTTCCGGGGTGTAACCGTCGAAGATCGCCGAGCCGTTCATCATTGGTACGCCGGCGACGCAGGTGCAATCCTTCACAACAATGCGCTTGCCGGACAGCGGCCCGCTGGCGGCGCCGGGAATTTCAGTGATCCGTGCGAAGGCTCCGAACGGATTGTCCTCCGCCGCGGGGATGGTGCCGGGCAGGCGGGCGTAACGCGGTTGCGGCAATGCGTCCGGCAGGCGATCCAGCGCCGCGTAGGCATCGAGCGCGCCGCGCATCATTTCCCGGAACATCGCGATGTCCGCGGGGTCGAAATGAAAGCCGAGATCCGCGGCGATCTTGCCGAGTTCCGTTGACGATGGACCGGCGATGGGCATTCGCCCTCCTTCAAGATTGAGCGCCAAGTTTCAATTTTTTAAATCTAACTAACGCAGGGATTTAGCAAAGGCGTATTTGCTTGCAATCGTCGGTAGCAGACACCTTTCTCGGTCGACGCGATTTTTGAATTTCGCGGGGGAATTTTGAAGGCCGCGCTCGTGGGGGCAGGGGACGCAACGCTTGCGTCAGTTCAGCCGCAACTCGGTGATATGACGCGGGTCGGGCGTCAGCTCCCCGCGCTCGACGCGCTTGACGATGTCGGTGAGCGCGGCATTCGCCCGGCAGGGCAGTCCGACCTTCTCGCCCTCGCGCACGATCAGCCCATTGAGAAACTCGATCTCGGTCCGCCGGCCCTTCTGCATATCCTGGCCCATCGACGGACGCTGCCCAGCCACGGTGCGAACGGCGTCTTTCAATCGCTGCGCGTCGCAGGCTTGAGTCGCGGCTTCGTCGCCTTCGCCGGCGCGGACGATGGTTTCGGGCGGCATGCGGAGGATGTCCTCAAGCTGATAGCCGAGCGCCTGGCCGACGCGGATCGCTTCACTGCCGAGGCGCGTCGAGAAGCGCCGGATCGGATCGCTTTTCAACATCTCGGCGTCGTCGAGACCGGTGCAGGCGCTTAAGCCGTTGCCCATGGCGTTGGCGACGAGCTTCGACCAGCGTTCGCCCCACAGATTGCCGGTTACCTTGGCGCTGTCGGCATGGCCGACCAGCCGGCAGACTTCCTCGGCGCGCGGCGTGATCCGGCCATGCACCTCGCCGGCGCGAAACACGGTGTGTGTCGCACCGCGCTTGCCGGCGCCACGCGTGACCAGGCCGGGCTCCGGCAGATTGACCATAATGCTGCTGGCAATGCAGCCGACCGTCTTGCCCCAGCCGACCACGCCGGCGATGGTCTCTTCGTTGATGCAGTTCTGCAGCGACACCACGTAACCGTCCGGCGCCAGATATTGCCGGATCAGCGTCGCCGCCCACGCGGTGTCGTACGACTTCATGCAGACGAAGGCGATGTCGATCGGCGTTTCCTTAGCAAGCTGCTGCGCATCCGTGACGTGCAGGGCACGCACTCCCACCTTGAACCCCGGCACATCCATGGCGTGGATCACGCGCAAGCCGTTTTTGCGCATCTCGTCGACGTGAGCCGGCCACGGGTCGATGAAAGTCACGTCCTCGCCGGCCTGTACCATGTGGGCGCCAGTATAGCCGCCGACTGCGCCTGCTCCCACAATCGCAATCTTGCGGCCCATGCTTTCCTCCCGGCGTCAGCGATTTGTTGAGCGTAGCCTGCCGTGTGCATTTCCCACAACGGCCGCGCGTTGCACTTTTGTGGAGCATTCAGTGTCAGGCGAAGTCGCGGAGCCCCGCCTGCTTGACCAGCGGCAACGTCACGTCGCGGAATTCACGCATGCCGGCCTCAAAACGCGGCCACGACAACAATACGCCGTCGAGGCCCATGCGCGAGAGCGACGCAAGTCCGTCCACGATTTGCTCCCTGGTGCCGATCAGCGGATAGCCGCCCCAGCCGGCGACGAACAACTCGGCGATGGCGCGCTTGCGTTCCGGCGAGTAGCTGCGCTCGTTGATCTCGGCCGACATGGCGTCGACCACGTTGCCGGCGGCGGCCCAGTCGCCTTTCTCATGCACGTAATAATCGTAAAGTCGCTTGGCTTCCTTTTCCGTCTCGGCCTGGACGATGGTAGCGAGCGTCCAGACGCGGACGGTGCGGCCGTATTCCTCGCGCGCCAGCCGGTGATAGCCGGCGACGTGGGCGGTCAACGCATGGAAATCGTCGTCGCGCAGAATCGTATAGATCAGGTCGCAGTTCTTCACCCCGAAGTGGCGGCCGCGTTCTGATGAGCCGGCGTTCATGATCGCCGGATAGGGCTTCTGAATTGGCTTCGGCTTCAGGTAGCCCTTGTTGATGCGGTAGAAGCGGCCGTCGTGGTCGAAGTCGTCGTCCTCCGTCCACAGCCGCTTGACGATGTCGAGCCATTCCTGGGCGCGGGCGTAACGGTCCTCATGCCGCGTCAGCGCGAGGTCGAACATTTCCATTTCCGGCCCGTTCCAGCCGCACACCACGTTGAGCGTGAAGCGCCCATTGGCGATGTGATCGATCGCGGCACATTGCTTCGCGGCAACAATCGGATGATTGAGCGTCACGTGCGAGGTGGAGACCACGCCGGTCTTCGACGTCGATGCAGCAATACCAGCGGCCCAGGTGTAGGCTTCGAAGCCCGGTCCCTGCGGATCGTGCGCGCCGCCAAAGCCGCGCCAGCGCGCCACCGGCACGAGCGCCTCGAACTCCATTTCATCGGCAAGTTTGGCGAGCGCGACGGTGTTCGGCCAGGTGATGTCCAGCCGACCTTCGAGGCCGGACATGACGCAGCCGGAGTCGAGGTTGGTCTGGAAGGTGCCTAATTTCAGTTTGCGCGTGCTGAACGCCGGATTGGTATCAAGTCGGTTCCGCTGCATGCCGTCGCCTCTTCCCGCGCAACGTTAAATCCGCGAACGTTCCCAGGCCAGGGCTACAACCCCCGCCATGAGGATCTGAATGGCAACGATGGCGCCCACGCAGCCGGTCCAGCCGGTAGCTTGCCAGACAAATCCGATGAGGAAAGCGCCGGCGCTGCCGCCGATATAGAATGTCGAAGCATAAAGGCCGGCGGCCGACGAGCGGCCCTCCTTGGCAGTGGTAATCACGTAGCCGGTCGACACCGCCTGGCACACCATGCCGCAAATCGCGCAGATCGTAAGCCCGACAATCACCACGCTGATTGGCGGCGCCAAGAGGAGCAGGGCGCCGCAGATCCAGATAGCGATGATGCCAAGGATAAAGCGGCGGCGGCCGAACAGGATGATCGCACGCCCAACCCACGGCACGGCGATGCTGCCGCCGAGATAGGTGGCAAACAACGCCCCGAGCAGCGTCGGCGTGAAGAAGTACGGTGGCCCGGCGAGATGAAAGCTGATGTAGGTGAATGTGGCGATGAAGTTGAATAGTACGCCGAAGCCGACGGCGTAGATCGCCAGCAAGCGCGGATTGCGCAGATGGGCGAGCATCTGCTGTACCGAGCGCAGGAATCCGCCCGACCGTACGAAGCTCCGCTCGCGCGGCAAGGCCAGTGTAACGATCAGGCCGCCGGCGAGCGTCAACAAAGCTACCGCCGCAAATGACGCGCGCCAGCCGACCAGGTCGGCGATCACGCCAGTAAAGAACCGGCCGCAGAAGCCGCCGACACTCGATCCGGAAATAAACAGCCCGGCAACACGAGGCACGTCGGCGGGCGGCCATTCGTCGCCGACATAGGCGACGGCGACGGTGAAGATCGGAGGCAGCAGCAGCCCCTGCACGAACCGCAGGATCACGAGCTGCGGCACGCTCGAAGCGAAGGTCATGATCAGCGTCGGCACCACGACAGCGAAGGCGGCGGCGGTGATCAGGCGCTTGCGGCCGAGAACATCGGCGAGCGCACCTGTGAATGGCGCCGTCAGCGCGATCGCCAAGGTGCTCGCGGTCATCAGCGCGCTAATCTGGCCCGCCCCGACGCCGAATTCATGCGACAGTTCGGGCAACAGCGCCTGGGGCGAGTAGAGATTAACAAAGGCGGTAAAGCCGGCCGCGGCAATGGCCAGCGCGCGAACATCGAAAGCCATGATGCATTATGGGCAAGGCGGGAAGCGAAAGCATCCCTCCTTACCGAAGAGCACTTGTGCGGCGCTGCATATCGGCTGCTTGCTGTCCCTACTTTGCTTAGTTGGACGCGGCGAGGCGGGCATTTGGCCGGCCGTCACAGCCATTTTATAATCCGGAAACTATTTGGATCGGGTCGAGCGGCATGGCCTTCCGGCTTCCACCATTGAGTTCGCTGCGAGTCTTCGAGGCTGCCGCGCGTCACAAAAGCTTCCGCAAGGCGGCCGACGAACTCAATCTGACCGCCAGCGCCGTCAGTCACGGCATCCAGACGCTGGAAAACTGGCTCGGCGTCGAGCTGTTCCATCGCCAGTCGCGCGGCTTGCGGCTGACCGGTGCCGGCGAAATTTATGCGCCCCTGGTCAATCAGGCGCTGAGCCTGATCGCCAAGGCCACCGAACAGCTGCCGGGCCGCAAAGCGACCGGAACGTTGTCGCTGAGCAGTGCGCCGACCTTCGCCAACAAGATCCTGCTGCCGCGTCTCGAGAAATTTGCCGCCCAGCATCCCGATATTCGGGTGACGATCGATACCTCGCTTCGCCCGGTCGACCTCACGCTCGACGATTTTGATATCGCGATCCGGTTCTCAACGACCAAGAAGCCGGCGCCGAACTGGACATTGCTGGCGGTCGAAACATTGCTGCCGGTTTGCAGTCCGGGGCTGAAGGAGCAGTTCGGCGGTTCAGATGCGAAGCTATTGGCGCACGCGCCGCTGATCCATGTCACCTCGGTGCCGACCGACTGGCAGCACTGGTTTCGGACCAGCGAACTGGAGGCGCCATCGTCGATCGACGGCGGACTTCGTGTCGACACCGTGCAGATGGCATTCGATGCCGCCGTGCGCGGCCTCGGCGTGGTCCTGGGCCGGCGGCCGCTGGTCGACGACGATATCGAAACCGGCCGGCTGATTCCGCTGGGCGGCCGGTCGATACCGAGCGGCGCCAGCTACTGGCTGGTTACGGCGCAGACCGACTTTCAGAAGCCGGAGGTCAAATTATTCAAGCAATGGCTGTTGTCCGAACTCGGCGCCGGCACCGGGCGGCGCAGGACCGCACGATGATTTCCGGACGGCCGGCCGAAATCGAGTTTTGGTTCGAATTCGCGAGCAACTATAGCTACCTCAGCGTCATGCGTATTGAGGACGCCGCGCGGCGGTACGGCGTCGGTATCGCCTGGAAACCGTTTTTGCTGGGGCCGATCTTTCGCGCCTTGGGCTTCGAGACGTCCCCCTTCCTGCTGCAAAAAGAGAAGGGCGCATACATGTGGCAGGACATGGTGCGCCAGTGCCGCAAGTACGGGCTGCGATGGACGAAGCCTAGCGGATTTCCGCGACTAAGCGTGTTGCCCGCGCGCGTGGCGCTGCTCGGAGCCCGGGAGCCCTGGATCGGCGCCTTCTGCCGTCAGGTGATGGAGCTAAACTTTGCGGATGATGAGGACATCAACAACGCCGAGCGCCTTACTCCGATACTGACGGAGCTTGGTCTTCCGGCTGCTGAAATTCTGGAACAGGCCCAAACCGATTTCGCAAAAACCCGCTTGCGCGAACAAACCGACGAGGCGCGTCGGCGCGGAATCTTCGGGGCTCCGACGTTCTTCGTCGGCATCGAGATGTTCTGGGGCAATGATCGGCTGGACGACGCGCTGCTCTTGGCCGCAGAGCAAAACGCATGAGGCCGTTGCTGCCCCGATTGCGCGCTAAAGACTAATTTCAAAACCTCGCAGGCTTGCGACCAAGCTTCCGCGGTCCCGGGATGGAGCATCCCGGTACCTTTTTACGCCCCATTTGGCGGCCGATGAACCTTTCCACCAGCCCGAGCGACGAACGGATAACGGCGAACCGATGGAGTCTCAAATAAGCACCCAGGTAATGTCCTCAGGCCCGACACGATTTCCCAGCCGCACCAAGTTCGTTCTGGTCAACGACCGGGTCCCGCGCACGGATGCTTACTGTGCGCTGTGCTGCGAGCCAATCGAACAAGGCTACGTCCGAGAAACCCAAACCCGCTTGCTCTATTGCGACGTGCAGTGCTTCGCCGGACACGAAAAACTGGCCATCCTCTCACTCGAAAAACGCGCGAGGCAGGTGTCATGAATTACGCAAATCTCAACAGCGCACCGGCTCTTGGCCTGGTGTCCCCGCAGCGAAGCTCCTTCGACCGACGGCGCTTCTCTTCAAGAAAATGCCGCAACGATTTTGCCCATCGTCTGACACGGTTCCGACGCGAGCAGCCTGCAGCGAGCTACTTCGAGTTACTGATGTCGCTGCCGGCACGGACGACGTTGCCGCAACTGATGCAGGTTTCGTCTTCGTAGCAAAGCTCGCCGGTGGTCTGGATCAAGCGAACGGCTTGATGCTTTCGGCGACGGAATCGGCGATGTGCTCTTTCGAGATGATGCCGATGATTTCGGACGGCCGTCCCCGGCCGCGGCCTTTGACGACGACAGCCATGGCGGCGTCATGGCGCCCCATCCGCTGGACCACGTCGAACATGATGTCGGCTTCGCGCGCGATGGTAAAATTGCGCTGCGCGACATCGCCGAAGTGAACGCCGCTATATGCTTCCTCGACACCGCGGCGCAGCCCGATATTGACCCGCACGACGCCGGCGATGTGATAGCCGCGCGTCACCACCACGTGCTTGAACCCGCCGCCGGTGGCGTGCTGGCGCAGGAAAGCATCGAAGTCGGCATCGGCGCCGAGGATAGTTACGTCCTTCTCCATCACCTCGTCGGCGCGGCGCACCAGAAACATGTTGGCATGCAGCGCCTTCGGCACGAAATGGCCGCGGCCGACGAGCTTGATGGTGTAGATGTTTTCCTGGGAGAGCAGGCGCCGGACGCCGATCGCTAGCGCAACCGCGATGATGCTCGGCATCACCAGATCGTAGTCGCGGGTCATCTCGAAAATCATGGTGACGGCGGTCATCGCTGCGCCGGTGCCGCCGCCAACCATGGCAGCCATGCCGATGATCGCGCAGGTCGTGATGCCGAAACTCTCGACCGGCGCTACCGCGTTGACCACAAGGCCGAAGGCGCCACCGATGGTCGCGCCCATGAACAGCGAGGGCGAGAAAATGCCGCCCGAGGCGCCCGCGCCAAGGCTTACCGAAGTTGCGACGAGCTTGGCGGCAAACAGCAATAACAACAGTGCCGGCAGCGCGAGACCGCCTGACAGCACCGCCTGAATGGTGGAATAGCCGACACCCTGGACGTAGTAGTGTCCGGCGGTGCGAAACAGAACGTAGATCAGAACGCCGATCAGCAGCATGCCGGCGACGTTACGCAAATACGGATTGTCGATGCGCTCGAAAATATCCTCGGCGAGACTCAGGCCGCGGATAAAGCCGGTGGCGGCGAGCCCGATGATCGCGCCGAGCAGGGCATAGAGCAACAACGCCGAAAGCGACGCGGGCGCCTGTGATGCGAGTAGGGCGTTGGGGATGGCGAAGGCGGGATGGATGCCAAAGAAGATGCGGCCGATGAACGTGGCGGTGCCGGTGGCGAGCGCGACCGGGAGAAAGGTACGCGCGCTCAATTCCGGCATCATCAACTCGATGGCGAACATCACTCCGCCAATCGGCGTGTTGAAGGTCGCGGCAATGCCCGCGCCGGCGCCGGCGGCAACGAGCGTAATGCGCTGCCATGGCGCCATACGGATCATTTGTCCGAGCGTCGAGCCGATGGCGGAGCCGATCTGGATAATCGGTCCTTCGCGGCCGACGGCGGCGCCGGTGCCGATCGACAGCGCCGAGGCGAGCGACTTGATCACCGCCACGACCGGCCGGATCACGCCCTCTTTGTAGTAGATGGCGTCCATTACCTCGGGCACGCCGTGACCGCGGGCTTCCGGGGCAAAATTGGTGATCAGAAAAGTGACGATCAGGCCGCCAATGACCGGGACAATAATGATGAATGCGCCCCAGGGTCCCGGCGGCGTGAATACGCTCGCGTCGTAGTCGATCGCGAACAATCCGAGGAAGGCGACGTTGTGGATAATTCCGATCAGTGCCCGAAACAGCACTGCGCCAAAGCCGGTGATAATGCCGACGATGATCGCCAGCAGCGACAGGCGAAACAGCCCGAGTCGCAATGGCAGCCTGAGTTTCATTCCCTGATGACGCGCATCAATGCGCTTAGAGCTGGCGGATTGAGCCGAAATCCCAGGCGGAGCCGCTTGGATTCTCGCCAATTCTGATCGTTGTATCGCTGACGAACGTGTACGGCGGCACCGGCAGATTATAGGGTGCCGGCACCCCGCTATAGACCCGTCCGGCCGGATCGTACTTGGAGCCGTGACAGGGACAGAAATAACCGCCCAGCCAGCCGGTGACCGGCGTGGAGGCGCTCGGTTGCGGATAGAACATCGGGATGCAGCCGAGATGGGTACATATACCGACCAGGATCCCGTATTCCGGCTTGATCGAGCGATGCCAATTGGCCGCGTACGGCGCCTGCTGGATTTGCTGCGAGTTCGGGTCAGACAGCTGCGACACCAGTTTGGGGTCCCGCAGTATTTTGACCTGCTCAGGCGTGCGGTGGAACACGAAGATCGGCCGTTCGCGCCAGCGGACCACGACCTGCTGGCCGGGCTCGACTTTCGAAATATCGAGGTCGACGGGCCCGCCGGCGGCAAGCGTCGAAGCGTCTGGATTCATCTGGGCGATCAGCGGCACCAACACCGCAACGCCGCCGACGGCGGCGACAGTGCCGGTAGCGATGTAAAGGAAGTCGCGGCGCGAGGGTTCTTCCGGGTGTTCAATGCCTGTCGCCGTCGCTGCACCGCCCGCCATCGTCGCGCCTTTCCAAACCCGGTTTCACCGCGCTTATATTGGCGCGGGCGGGCGTCCGTCAATCAATCACTTGCGAGCGCGGCTTTTGCGCGCGCCAGTGTGCTTTCGGGCGTTCCGGAGGCATCCACCGCGCTCCATCCGAGCGGGCCGAGATCGTAGCTTTCCTGCGCCCGGGCGATCTTGGCGTCGGCATCGGACGCATCGTGTGCACGCGTGCCGACGCGGGCGAGGCGGGTCTTGAGGTCGGCCATCAGGAACAGTCCGTACAGCCGAAATCCCGCCGAGTTTGCCGATTCGGCTAACGCTGCCCGCTCGTGCGGTTGCGCGAACACCGCGTCGACAATTACCGAATGCCCGGCGGCCAAAATGCGACGCGCCTTATCGGCAAGTGTTGCGTAGACACGGACTGTCACTTCGTCGGTGTAGCCATCTGCCGCGAGCTTCTCGGTCTCATCGACGCCGAACAGCGCTTTGCGCTCCACGTCAGAGCGCACGATGACGGCGCCGGGCATCGGCTTTAATTCCGGCGCCAAGGCTCGCGCGAGCTTCGTTTTTCCGGTGCCGGACAGGCCGCCGACGGCGACGAATTTCGGCGGCGGCGGCGTGATCGCCTGCCGCGCGAAATCGAAATACGCCCGCGCCGAGCGCGCGATAGCGGCTTGCTCAGGCGCTTTCGCCCGTTCCAGGCGCGCCGCGGTCACTCTGGCGCGGATCGCTGCGCGCATCGACAGGAAGAAGGGCAGCGCCGCGAGCGCTTCAAGGTCCTCGATGCGGCGAGTCTGCGTGAGGTAGCGGTTGAGCACCACATTGGCGGCGAATGCGAGCCCGCGCTCCAGCAGGTCCATGAGCAAAAATGCGAGGTCGTAAAAGACGTCGCCCGAGGCAATGATGTCGCTGAATTCGATGGCGTCGAACAGCACCGGCTTGCTGTCGATGAGCACGATGTTGCCGAGATGAAGGTCGCCGTGAATGCGCCGTACGAAACCGCGGCGGCTGCGCTCGTGCAGCAGCGGGACAATACGTTGGTAGGCGGCGCGGCTTAGTTGCGCCAGCGTTTCGCTTTCGGCGGCCGGAAAAATTTCCGGATATTGCCGGAAGGCTTCGACATGCTGGTCGATATAGCCGCCGAGCGCGGCGATCCAAGGCGCCGCGTCTACGACGGGAGCCTTGGCGTGGGCTGTGGCGACGGCACGGCCGAGCGCATCCGCCAATGCTTCGTCGATTTCCCCGGCCAGGTGATCGAGCGTGCGCTGCTCATCGAAGCGCTGCATCTCGACCGCCCACTCGACCGGCGTGCCCGGGCCGCCGATGGCGAACTCTCCATTTGCTTTTCGGGTGATCGGCACGACGCCACGATAGATTTGTGGCGCGTAGGGGGCGTTCACCGACAGCTCGGCTTCGCAGGCGGCTTTGCGCTTATCCAGCGTGGAATAGTCGAGAAACGGAAAGCGGACGGCGCGCTTGACCTTGAGCGCGCGATCGCCGGCGAGAAACACCGACGCTCCATGGGTGTCGATGCGGCGCACTTTAATGCCGCCGTGGGTTGCCGGTTCGGCGAGGAAGGCGAACACTGCCTCCTGACTGCTCGCTTCGTCGCTCATGCTCGGAAACCTCTTTATAACTGCACTATTGACCTTGATGCCGGGCAACCAAAAGACTCAATGACAACGCCAACTCGGCGAGCTGAATTGGTGCAGGCGGAAAGTTCAAATCCCTCCCCCCTTGTG